>CAYSPS010000016.1:0-17952 GCA_964432975.1 uncultured Pseudomonadota bacterium
CACCGTCAATTTTCTAGTTTGATTTGAGGCGCGCACGTTGCTCTGCTTCTAAACGAACAAGAACGCGTGGTAGTGCCTCAAAATATGCAGGAACAATTGCATCAGTTTTATCAATAACCACGTATCTTGAACAACGGACGATCTTGCGCAATATACCCCGAATTACCAGTATTCGATTTACTTCCATTCTAATATCATTATCCTCTATCAATTCAACATCACAACCAGCAACCCACAAAAGTAATTGAAATAGAAGAGGTTCAGTACACGCCATGTTGTATAGACTTTGTTCAGCACGCTGACATTGTTCCCGATGCAGTGCGTCAACAACGAGAGGTATCTTCACTCGTTCAATTATTTTTGGTGATTCGCATCGGTCCTCAAACGCTCCGTGGTACATAGCACTCAAACTGTTTGCACAAAAATATAGAGAAAGCATGTACTTCTTCATAAATGACTCCCTGAGTAAAAAATGGTTTCTAAAAGTGTACAGAGAAGAAACCAGTTGGCAACTGGTTTCTTCTCCTGATTTGTACGCAAATATTGCGCACGCTCCAACTTCTCTCTTAATCTTGTATCTAAATCGAGATAAAGCATGAAAAACACATCGATAAAAACATATAGCCAAAAGCGCGACTTTAAAAAAACATCTGAGCCGCGGCCACAACGCATAACTAAAAAACAAAAAAAATTACCCATCTTTGTGATTCAAGAACATCATGCACGCCATCTACACTGGGATTTGCGCTTAGAAATCGATGGCGTTATGCCATCATGGGCATTACCCAAGGGACCGTCGCTTAATCCAACAATTAAGCGCTTAGCCGTGCGCACAGAAGACCATCCTATTCCATACGCACATTTTGAAGGAACCATTCCAGAAGGTGAATATGGCGCTGGCACCGTCATGGTGTGGGACATTGGCACGTATGAAAATTTGCACATGCACGATGACAAATTAGTACCCATGAAAACTTGTTTACAACAAGGCCGTATGGAATTTTTGTTGCACGGTACAAAATTGCACGGCGCATATGTTATGATTCGTCTCAAAGATGGCAAAAGTTGGCTGTTTTTTAAAAAAAACGACGCGTATGCACGTGATACAGATATTTTAAAAGAAAATAAATCAGCACTCACCGGACGCACAATTGCGCAAATAAAAAATAATGAAACATAAAAGGGGGAACATGAGCACGCGCACGATTGAAAATCATGCGATCACGCTCGTTAATGAACGTAAAATTTTATTTCCAAAATCACGCATCACTAAACAAGATCTACTTTTGTATTATCAGCGAATCGCACCATATTTATTGCCGTTAATTCACAACCACCCCATTGCACTGAATCGATTCCCAGATGGAATCAATCATGAAGGTTTTTATCAAAAAAATATCGGCTCTTATTTTCCAAAATGGATCGGCCGTATTGCGATCAAACATCGTGGTGATACACAAAGCACCACCTATGCGCTGTGTAACGATCTTGCCACGCTCATTTATTTGGCAAATCAAGCAACGATTACCATTCATACCTGGCTCAGCTGTGTCGGCAAACTTCACTTTCCTGATCGCATGATTTTTGATTTAGATCCAGCAAAAGTACCACGAGATTGGCAACTTGTTGTTGATACTGCGCAGGAGATAAAAAAAGCTCTTGAGGGTTATGAACTAGAATCATTTATCATGACAACTGGCGCGCATGGCGTGCATGTTGTTGTGCCGCTTGCACAACAACAATCGTTTAGTGTTGTCAAAAAATTTGCCCGCTCGCTTGCACATCAGTTATGCACCAAGCACCCTCAGCATCTTACACTTGATATGCGCAAGCAACAGCGTGGCAACAAATTATTTATTGATACGCTTCGTAATCAATGGGCACAACTTGCCGTTGCCCCATATAGTGTGCGTGCGCGTGAAGGTGCACCAGTTGCCACACCGCTTGCATGGCATGAATTAAGTGATCCTGCAATGCATTCACAGCGTTACACTATCGAAAATATCTTTAGGCGGCTCGGACATGCCAATAATCCCTGGCACCACTTTTATGACAGCATGCGCATGTTGCCAGATTAGCACATAAGATTTCTTGCGAAATCGTAAATTAAATTTTTAATTTCGCCCGTGCATTCATCCCCTCGATACATTCGGCTTCGCCGAACACTCGGGGCGAACGGAATGTTATTGCCGTTCGTGGTGAGTGACTTCGAAAAAGTCTATTGCCAGATTAGCGTACAACGAAATTTACCAAACGATCAGCAACAAACACCGTATTAACAATCTTTTTTTCTGCCAGCCATTGTGCGGCTGCTTGCTGTGCACGTGCAACAATAACATCTTGCGACTCGCCAACATGCGCGCTCACAGTGCAGCGTAATTTGCCATTAATTTGCACCGCAATCTCAATCGGTTTTTGTGTAACAAGCTTTTGATCATATGTTGGCCAACGGCATTCAGCAAGTCTTTTGTGCAATACCCGCTCAAGTAGTTCGCTCGCAATATGTGGTACAAAAATCGAAAGTGACGCAAGCACATCTTGCGCACTTTGTGCGCTCAAGCGCATGTTATTTTCTGTTGCATCGTTAAGAAATTCCATGAGCGCAGATATGGCAGTATTTGGTTTAAAATTGTGTAAACGCGTTTGAAAATCATGCAAAAAAACATGCACCCGTTGTTTAACACTTGCTTCTTCATGCGATGTAATGACATCGCCTGCGGTAAAATAATTCCAAAGCTTAATCAAGAACCGACGCATGCCTTCAAGACCATTGTCCTGCCACACACAGTCTAAATCCGCCGGACCTATAAACATAATGTACAAACGCAACGCATCAGCACCGTATTGCGCAACAACATCATCTGGATTAACAACATTACCCTTGGACTTAGACATTTTTTCAATCAAGCCAGACTTCTCTGAATACTTGAGAATCATGCCCTGATTGAATAAGCGCGTAAAGGGCTCATCAAAGGATACATACCCCAAGTCTGCAAGAACTTTGACATAAAAACGCGCGTACAATAAATGCAAAATGGCATGCTCGATGCCACCAACATATAAATCAACAGGCAGCCAATATGCAAGATCTTTCATATGCCATGGCTTATCACGCAACTGCGGGTCTGGATAGCGCAAAAAGTACCAGCAAGAACCTGCCCATTGTGGCATTGTATTTGTTTCACGCTGCGCTGGGCCCTTACAATTTGGACATGCCGTATTTACCCAGTCAACAATAGCAGCAAGAGGTGATTCGCCAGTACCAGTTGGTTCATAATGTTCAACATCAGGCAACAACACCGGCAACTGATCTTCTGGAACAGGTACGGTTCCACACACAGGACAATGAATTAATGGAATCGGTTCGCCCCAATAGCGCTGACGTGAAAAAATCCAATCACGCAATTTATAATTCACGTCGCGCTTACCTAAACCCTTTTGTTCCAAATACTGCGTAATTTTTTTAACACCTTCAGTTCGCGCATCCAAGCCATTCCACACACCACTGTTGATTAAAACGCCATCACCAACATATGCCTCAAGCATAGTACCTTTGACATCTTTTTTTACCTCTTTATGATCAATGACTTGCTTAATGGGCAAATGATGCGCAATCGCAAATTCAAAATCGCGGACGTCATGTGCAGGAACTGCCATAACAATACCAGTACCATAATCTGGCAAAACATAACTGGCAATGTACACCGGAACTTTTGCATCCGTCAGTGGACATGTTGCATACGCACCGGTAAACACACCGTTCTTTTCTTTATCAAGCTGACGCTCAAAAGATGTCATTGATGTAACTTGATTACGATAGGCACGCACAGGCTCAAGTTGTTCTGGTGTAACAATATCAAGTACACATTTAAGTTCAGGTGCTATTACCAAATATGTGACCCCACACAACGTGTCTGGCCGTGTTGTAAAAACGGGCAATTCAACGATATCGCCATGATGATCCTGCGTGTGAAACTGCACAAGGCAACCGACACTTTTGCCAATCCAGTTGCGCTGCATAAGTTTCACGCGCTCAGGCCAATCAAGACGATCAAGCCCGTGCAGTAATTTTTCTGCATAATCAGTAATCCGAAGCATCCATTGCGGCATCTGCTTTTGCACTACTTTTGCGCCACACCGCTCACAGCCGCCATTAATAACTTCTTCGTTAGCAATACCAGTCTTGCATGATGGACACCAATTAATCGGACGATTCGCTCGATACGCAAGCCCCGCTTTGTACATCTTGAGAAAAATCCATTGCGTCCACTTGTAATAATCCGGATCAGTTGTATCTAATTCTTTACTCCAATCAAACAAACAACCAACTTCTTTGAGCTGACGCCGAAAGTTTGCAATGTTGCGCTCAACATTAATGCGTGGATGAATTTTCTTTTTAATAGCATCGTTTTCTGCAGGCGAGCCAAATGCGTCGTAGCCCATGGGATGCAAAACATTATATCCTTCAAGCCACTTTGCACGTGCATATAAATCTGACAACACATAGCTGCGCCAATGCCCCATATGCAACCCTGCACCAGAAGGATAGGGAAACATATCCAAACAATAAAATTTTTTCTCAGTTGCAGAAATTGGACGCGTCACCGCATCAGGGTGCTGCTCCCATTTTTCGCGCCATTTTTTTTCTATGGCATGTGGATCGTAATTCATCATGGCTCCACGACGTAACAATTACTTTATGTTAGTGTAGCAAATTTATGCATTTTTGATATGCACAACACACTCCGGCTTGTTATTTTTTATAAGTTGTTTTAATGTGTTTGGGTTAAGCAGTGCGGTGGGATAGGAGAAGAGTGAGCGGCAAAGGGCCTTGGCAGCAACAAGCAAGGCCTTTTTTAAACAAAGCTTTGCAAAAAACAGTGAACAAAAACGTTGATTCCACGTCATCTGCACTTATAACCCCAAAGCATGAACAAATTTTAGTCATTCCGCGTGCACATATTTTTTATAACAATATTGCGTGGCACGGTTTGTATCGTACTGACTTTGCGCCCTATACAAAAATAATACAACAGTATGGTGAATTCAAACCACGCATGCTCATGGAAAACGACGAAACGTATAAACAAATTATCCCGTATCTTGTTTTTTTATACAAAGACAAAATTTTTGTAATGGAGCGTAAACACACAGCAAGTGAACAACGCCTGGCGAGCAAGCTAAGCATTGGCATTGGGGGACATATTCGCCAAACTGATCAAGCATGCAATAATATTTTTGCGTGGGCGCAACGAGAATTTCATGAAGAAGTAGCGTATTGCGGTACTTTTCAAACAACAGCGCTTGGAATTATTAATGACGACGGTGATAGTGTTGGCCGCGTACATCTTGGGTTTGTTTTTTTACTTCATGCAGACAGCAATCACATTACCATCAAAGATGAACACAAGCGCGCAGATTTAATAAATCTACATGAAATTTCTGATTTCACGCGCTTTGAAAATTGGAGTCAGCTTGTGCTGCAAGAACTGCAAAATCACACATCTATTACACATGATCAGTTATAACAAACGTCTTGGTATCTTTTTTAAGAATACCAGATAATCGCACGCGCGGTTTGATATTTGCGCGCTCGCATACTTCAGCAAGTATATGCTCTGACGCCTGCACACGATATGAAACTGCACTCGAATCAGGAATAAAGACGACTTTATGATTGTTATCAAATGATAAAGCCCCATCAAACGAACCGCCAATCGAAGATAGCGAAAAATCATCACGCTCAAGCTTGCGCGCAATCACGTCAATCGCAAGCGGTGCGTGTGCCGAGACGGCACATGTGTAATATGCCTGTTCATATTTTTTATTACTACAATGACACGCAACATGTTTAAGCCCCTTAACAGACTCAAGTGTTTTTAAAACTGATAATACACATTGTTTGCATTCAACACCAAGCACCGTAAACGTATACTTTTTTGTTGGATTTATTGGTGCAATTTTACGCGTGTAATGCCACCGTTTACATGAGCAAAATACGAGTGCAAAACACAGCAGCGCCATCATGCGCGGGAAAGACTTGACAACAAATTTAGCCATTGTTAGTATCATGCCAGCATAAAAAAAATTTTGAAAAAACGTCCCTAACGAACAATACGTTTTAGTATTGTTCACCCCCCTATCCCTTCAGCTTGTTCTAAGTTGAAGGGATTTAAATTTTTGTTATGTTTCATATTCGATAATACGTGGTGTAATAAAAATAAAACGTTCACGCTCAGTGTTCTGATCATTTGTTGACCTAAATAATGCGCCAAGCAGTGGTAAATCTGCTAAAAATGGCACTTGACGCTTTGTCGATGCAGTCTTTTTTGATGACAAGCCACCGATAACCGTTGTTTGACCATTTTTAAGCACAATTTCATTTTTTGTTTTTATCACCGAAATCGTTGGTGGATCAAGCATGATACCACGTTCGTTAACACGAGTACTTCCCGATTCAACAAGAGATTCTTCGACCAACACATTAAGATACACCGATTCTTTATCTGGATTTACCACAGGTCGCACTTCAAGTACGATGCCAACATCTTTATAATTTACCGTCGAAACAAAGCGTGCTGTTGCTGTTGACGTTATATCTTCAGTTGTTGTTTGCAACGGAATACTTTGTCCAATTAAAATTTTAGCAACTTTATTGTTACTCGTTAAAATTGACGGTCGTGAAATAATGTTCAACTTATTTTCAATTTCTGCCATGTTCAAAATAACCGTCAAACGTTTTAAATTCAAATCAGGCCCACCAAAAACAAATGGTATTCGAATGGCACCAGGAGAAATACGATCGGTAATCGTTGAAGAATAAAAAGCAGCACCAGAATTAAATAAATTAAGTGCAAAATTAAGAGGATCAACAAATAAATTGGGGTTATTTCTGTTGGGAGGATTTGGCACAACAGGACTTGGACTACTTCGTGTGTAACGATTTTGTAACTCAGCACTTGGAAAATCTAGTGGACTCCCACCAAAACCATAAAAACTAAACGGATTTCCTTGGGCCTGTACGGTTTGCTCACGATTATAAATACCCGACCAGTCAAACCCAAGGTCATAGAAAAAATCTTTACTTGCAAGCACAAGAATCACATCAATGCGCACTTGTAAAATTGGCCGATCAACATCTTTTAAATACGTGTAAAATTCATTTAAATAATCACGGCGTCCTTGTACATAAATTTTTTTCTGGTCCTCATCAATATTCAATGATGCATTTGAATCATCGTGCGAAATACGCTTCCATTGCTCACCAATCTTTTTTTGCATTGATTCATCAAGATTCGTATAATTTACTGGAATTACCTGCATAACGCGTTCTTGTGACATTTGTTCTTTGAGAGCATCTAACGCTTGTTGACGAGGTACAATCGACCAGATCGCTCCCTTTTTTAACAAAGCAGCTTCTGGTTTTATCTTTTTGCATACAAGTGCCAATGCACTCCCCGCATCGCTTCCTTTAAGTGTGAGCATATCAATCTTGCCGCTCAGCGATGGATCAACAACAAAATTAATTCCAATTGAACGCCCTATTGCTTGTATAACATCTTGAAAGGGAACGTCATGCATTGTTAATGAAATTTTTTTACCCTTCAACGCCGGCTCTTGATATACCCGTTCCAATTCGCTAACCAATGTCGCCGCTGGCGTTGTGCCACGGTGCAAATCCAACGGCACAATATCATCAGCAACAACTGGTAGGCGCACATTTTTTGCTACAACCGTTTCAGGCAATGCGTTAACATGTTTAACAAAATAACAACCTGCAACTAATATGCTCAACAGAAGCTCAGGTTTAGGCAAGCACCAAGTATTTCCCAACGTATTCACGCACGCTCTCCTAAATTTTTTATCATTTCAAGAAAATGACCATCGGTTCGTCTTTGTCAACGTGCAACGTAACACGATCATCAGTTATTGCAAACACACGCGCAGTACCAACACGCTCGCCAATACCGACAATACATACTTTGCCATTGTGCTCAATAAATGCGGTCGGCTCATCTGTCACACATACGCCTTTGAGTACATATGATATGTGCTCCTTTTCCGCACGCATAGGCCAAGAAAATGGATCACGCGCGTAGCCTAAAAAACATAAAAAGAATAAGAGCATCGATAAAGTGTTCATGTCGAAACTCCTTCAGGGTCAATTCTGTACAATGCTATCGTTGCCTGAAAGGACAAATTTGTTCCACAATGCTCAATAAATGCATCTTTAAATTTCGCATATTGTATACGCTGTTTAAACATTTTTAAAAACGCCATAATTTGATCAAACGACCCAGCAACTTTAATCGTAAACAAAGCACGTTCATAAAAATCTTTTTTAGAACTCGCTTGTGGCGAAAATGCAATTAAGCGTAAATTACTGCGCATAACGTCAGTAAACAATTGCTCCAACCGCACATATGGATCAAGTTGCGCATACGTATGTTGATGCTGTTGCAACTGCGTACGTAAAGCATCGTGCTGCTCCTGCAATTGCTGTACTTGATAAGTAAGTTCCGGAAGACGCTTTTTTTGTTGCTCAAGCACCTGAATAGATGTTAAACAACGACGTTCATTTTGCACAAGCACACAATATACACCGCGATACCACCACCATAAAAAAATTAACAAAAAAAGACCAACGCCAATCATGATATGCGAGATACGCAGGCGTGCGCGAAAAAAAAGTAAGTCGTTTTTAAGACTCAACGCTTCACTACCCCAAGTATTTATATACCGCCTTACCAATACGGATTCGTCCATTGCATTGGATCAACACACACATTACCAACTCGCATTTCCCAGTGCAAATGATCGCCGGTTGCATAACCAGTTTTACCTGTTACACCAATCGGATTTCCTCGCCTTATCTTATCACCAACCGCAATATCCGCAAACTTATCCAAATGACATAACAATGACAAAACGCCACAACCATGATCAATAACAACCGTGTTGCCTGTAATAGCAAAGCGATCTTTCAGAACAACAATACCGTCATGGGGAGCCCATACCATGGCATGCGGCATACCAATTAAATCAAGTGCTGCATGAGTGTAACAGCCACGCTCCTGCGAAATGCGCCGAGTACCAAACTCACAGGTAACTGCAAGTTTGTTAATTGGCACAAAAAATGGTCCTCGCCACATTTTCTCTGCTGGCGAACATCGAGTTGCTTCAAGCATAAAATCTCTCAGTTCTTTTTCGCTTTTTCCCAGGCGATGCTCTTGTTCAAATTGTGCCAAATCTACAAGACGCAACGTTTGTTTTTTAAATGTTGTTGGCATTATTTGAAACTTGCTGTGCACAGCCCAGGAATGACCAACGCCATCTTCAACAGAAATTTTTAATGGCAACTCTCCCGGTGCCTCGTCACAATCTACGGGAATAAAACATTCATAGAGCGTTGCTTGTGCAGATGCAGGTATGGCACGAAATTCTTTAGAAAAGGCTTGCACGCACACGCGCTTGACTTGTTTATTCACCTGTACAGGAACATACAACACGTGACCTGACAATACTTTAAACTCTGCTTCCGGTCGCGCAAGCGATGCCTGGAGCGGCGCATTATCAACATGAAACAAAATTTCTTGCTGGCTTTGATGCACGGTACGCGCACCGTCAGTCGCGTTCATTAAAAGCACATGCTGTCCATCATGCATACGCGTTGTCTGTAAACGAATGTTTTGAGTAAGTGATCGCGCACGCGCATGTGGTAAATCGAGGATTCGCTGACCATCGAGCAATACACGAAGCGTATCGACTTTGTAATCATCGCATACGTGAATAGAACACAACACATCACCGCAATAGTATCCTCCTTGGCACACCCCACTTACATTAATACGCGGTGCGGATTGATCAAAAAAATAAAGATATGTTCGCCATCCAACATAACCAAGAATAAGGAGCATACAAATTATCAAAATACGACGAAATAATCCCGACATATTGAGGTCCTATACATGCGAAATATGCTATCAATATACGTTTTTTTTATGCAATGTAAATAAAATCAAAAAAGAGATATTGACGTAACAAGACTTCTCATGCTTATACTCATCAGGACCTTTACTAAAATCGGAAAGATTGTATGAACAAAAAATTTATTCCAGCATTTACACTTATTGAACTGATGATCGTTGTGGCCATCATTGCATTTTTAGCGATGATGGCAATTCCTGCATACTTAAAATTTGTGGCACGCGCCAAACGCACCGAAGCACAAATTAATCTCGCGTCACTGTATGCAGCAGAAAAAGCCTATTGGGCTGAGCACGGTACATACACAGATATGCTCATGGGCCCAAATGGACTTGGATGGCATCCAGAAGGTAAAATGAATTACTCGTATGGGTTTGCCGGTGCGGTTGGGACCAACAATCTCAAGGGTGCACTTGATGCTGACCCTGGCGCATTCAGCGCGGCGCACGCCGACAAAAGTGGTTTCACTGCCATAGCAGCCGCAGATATTGATGGTGATGGCATGTCCGACATTTTAACAATCAATGAAAAAAATGAGATGAGCATCAAGCAAGACGACTTGCAAACGGGACAATCTGCGCCAGCACGTACGTAGCTGCCCCAAGCGCCAAAAAAGGACCAAACGGTAATGTGAGTTCACGTATATTACCGCCCCGCACAAGTAATACCGATATACCAATAAGCGCACCAACACTCGAGCCAACGAGCAAGCTCATATGAACGCCACGTACACCAATAAACGCCCCAATGAGAGCTAGAAGCTCAAAATCGCCACGACCAATACCCGTGCGACGCGTAAAAACATAAAAAAACCGTTCAACAATCCAGAGTACGCCATAACCAACAACAGCCCCAAGCATACTGTTTTGCACGCTCAGTGGAATCAAACAAAGATACGCAAAAAACCATCCAAGCACCACCAAATAAAGACTCGTCCAACGCACGATCACCATTTTTTGTATATCAGTGTATGCATTAATGAGTAATGCTGAAACAAAAAGCGTATATGCCATCAAAAATCTGTGTGGTGTATAGAAAATTATATACGCCAACACCAATGCGCTCACAAATGTAAAAATTAAAAAGAATGCTTTTGTCTGAGTTGCACACGCCCATGCATCACGTACCGAAGTTTTGCCAAGCAAAGCACATGCTATGAGCTGCAAAAAAATACTCCATGTAACGCCAAAAATTAAAAATAGAAAGCACGCGCTAAGATTCATCATCAGATTGATCAACAAACTCATCTTTGAGCGCATCAAGAGTACGCTCGATTTCGAGCTGTTTTTTCATTGTATTATCATATGCAAATACAAGATCTGGCACATACCGACCAACAAGCGTTTGTGCAAGAGCTTTACGCAACGACGGCTTGAATAACAACAGTTCTTCAAGTTTTTTTTCAAAAGCTTGTTCACCATCAGGCATATAAAAATAAATCGTTGCATAATGACGATCATCAGAAAGATGTACGCGCGAAAGCATCAGGCCGCGCAGCCCTGGTCGGTCAGCTGCAAGCTGTTGCAAACACTGCCCGAGCTCTTTACGAATAAGAGACTCTTTTTGGCTTTTTTTGATTGCGCTTACGCGCGAACGATTCACACTCATGAACAGACTTTGTCACTAATCAATAGCGCCTTTAGCTGCCATGCGAATAAGGTTTTGCTTAATGGCGCGCATGAGTCTTTTGCGTTTTTTTTGCGTAGGTTTTTCAAAATATACGCAGCGCTTCATATCGCGCACAACGCCTTCGCGTTCAATTTTCTTTTTGAGCTGTTTAAGAGCACGATCAACATTCCCATAAACTGCTACCTGTACATTTGCTCTTTTGCTCACGAATAATCACCTATTTTCAAACAACAACAAGTTAAACAACCCACTCTGACATACCTAAAATACCCGTTTTTTGACGATCTGTCCAGCACAAATTAGAAGAAATTTATGCTCCCTTAATTTCCGCCTCTTTCTTTTTTGCCACCTCTTCAACCATCTGTATGTACTGATCTGTCAATTTTTGCAGCTTATCCATAAGGCGTTTTGAGAAATCCTCAGACAGCGCCTTGGCACGCTCTTGGTCACGAATAATATTATGCAAATCTTTGCGCACGGATCTGATACTTATACGCGCATCTTCAAGTTTCTTGTGTAAAATTTTGGTTAACTCTTCACGACGTTGTGCGCTCATACCGGGCAACTGAATACGAATTAAATTACCATCATTTGCTGGATTAACCCCCAAGTCTGATTTGGTAATTGCTTTTTCAATATCTTCAATAAGGGACTTATCCCATGGTTCAACAACCAATAAGTTCACGTCAGGCGCAGAAAGCGCAGCAAGCTCTCTGAGTTTCAGTTCTGAAGCGCCCCCATAACAGGAAACTTTGATATCCTCAATCATCGACGTATGCGCCCGACCAGAGCGAACTGCAGCAAGCTCTTGCTTGAAATGTTCAATGGCCTGCGTCATATAATTTTTTGTTGCCTTTTCAAAATTCGTCAGATCACCTTCAACAAGCGTGATTTTGACCGTACTCATTCAATTCCTCGTCTGTGGTTAATCGTACCTAATACTTAATCGTTGTTCCAAATTTTTCTTCATATGCCGCACGTGTGAGTGATTGTGGCAAGAATACATTAAAAATGCGTGTTGCAAGTTGCGCCTGCTGCGCAAGCACAAGCGCACTACGATCCATAAATCCAAGCCCAGCGTCAAGCACTTGTTGATAATTAATCTGCGTCAAAAGCTCCGCCCCTGGCTGTATTTTAGGATCAGTACTGTAAACACCATCAACGTCAGTCGCTTTCCAAAGCTGGTCAGCATGCACTTGTTGCGCGTGAATAACCGCACTTGTATCGGTCGATACGTATGGATATCCAGTACCGCCACTGATGACGATAGTATGATCAAGACTACAGGCTCGATCAAGAGCATGCTGCGATAGTGGTTGCCCAGCAAGCGGACAATCAATAGCACACAGCAATGTTGTTGGAATAGCCGCCGAACTCAGCATATCGTATAAAATCAAGCCATTCATCATGGTGGCAAGCATCCCAGCCGTATGCGCAATTGACGCGCGTACATGCAAAAACTTGTTGTGTTCGCTGCCACGAAAAAAATTACCACCACCAACGACAATACAAAACTGATGTGTTGTTGCAAGTTTTTTTATTTGTTCTGCAAGTTGCTCAACATAGGCACGTGTAAGCTGACCAGTAACGTGATCGCGAAAGATAATGCCCGTAAGTTTTAATAAAATAATTTTTTTACTCATGCCAAACATCACACGTCAAACATTAATCATCAACGCCAACTTGAAAACGTGCAAAACGTTTAACAATAATTTTTTCGCCCAATTTAGCAACTAAATCATTAAGCAAATCTTGAACAGTACGTTTATCATCTTTAATATAGGGTTGCTTGAGTAAGCATACCTCGCTATATATTTTTTCCAATTTGCCATCAATAATTTTATCAAGCATCGCTGCCGGCTTACCAGACTTAACCAACTGTTCACGTGCAATTTCACGTTCTTTATTAAGAAATTCTTCAGAAAGTTGGTCTGGGCTTATGCAAATTGGCTTGAGCGCAGCAATTTGCATGCATAAATGCTTGGCAAATGTCTTAACATCTTCGGTCGCGGCTACAAAATCGGTTTCACAATCGATTTCGATAAGCACACCAAGCGTACTTCCCGGATGAATATAGGCTTCAATTAAGCCTTGCGATGTTGGACGATCTGCTCGTTTTTGCGCAACGGCATGACCTTTTTTGCGTAACAAAATAACAGCGCGTTCAAGATCTCCATCGGTTTCATATAAAGCAGTTTTACAATCAAGCATCCCAAGTCCGGTAATGTCTCGCAACTGCTTAATTAAATCCATACTAATTTTTGCCATATAAACTCCTCAGGCATGTGCTCATTTAGTGTGCCAAAAAAAGCAAAAAGCGGCAACGCCTGTTGCCGCTTTCTTAAACCTTCAGATTTTATTCGTCTGCTGCACCAGCCTCTTGTATGCCATGCGCATGAGGACAGGGGATACGCCTGACCACAGTCGCGTTGACCGCCTGTTCAATCGTGACTGCTGTCACCTCACCACGTCCACTCGCCAAAATCGTGCCGGGCGTGGCATCCAGTAGATTATATAAGTCTCTGCATACTTGGCAAATATTGCGGTCATTAATGTTTTCAAGTGACCACATGGCAAAACCCATCGGCATGCTGCCCATGGCCACATCACGCCAGCCGACCACGCCGCCATAGTTTAGCAGCCCTTCGTCGCGGCGCTCACCATTGCACTTCACCAGGTAACGTCCGTTCTGCACAAACGCATTTTGCACGGTGATCAGCTGCCGACCATATATCGCCGCAACAAACGAAACGCACAAAAGTAACCTCTTCATACCCTTCCCCCTTTTCCAAGTTTTCTTCTATCAACTTAAATCCATAAGCTTTATTAATGCAAGAGTTGAACTTTTAAAAAAATTTGACGTACAAATCCGATTCATAAATCAATAACGAGGCAAGCTATATTGTTTTTTTGCTTTCTCCGCACTTCCATAATTTTAACAAACGTATGATCAAAGCGCCAAAAATATATTTTTACGATACTGGCATTGCCTGCAATCTTTTGGGCATCACATCAACAAAAGCATTATCTATAGGTTCATTCCGCGGGCCCTTGTTTGAAAATTTAATTATAAGCGAATTAGAAAAGTACTTCTTTAACATCGGTCGTCGCCCCCCACTCTACTTTTGGCGTGATAAAAACGGACGTATTGAGATTGATTGTGTGATTGATTTGGCAACAACTCTCGTGCCTATAGAAATTAAAGCAAGCGAAACAATTTCATTAAGTTTTTTTAGTTCCATGCTTGCCTGGAATATATTTTCGCACACAAAATCAGAAAAAAATATCGTCATCTATTCTGGCAACACCAATCAAACGCGTAATTTTGGCCGCATCATAAGCTGGCACAACGTACCAAACCTTATGCATAAGCTTTATAAAAAGCCCTAGGCGGCTTATTTTACAAACCACTTTTTAAGCGTTGGCCAAAAGAGTCTCATTGAATCTTTAATCGTCAAATGAAGTGTCAGTATTATAATCAATCCCCAACTTACATAGTACAAACCAAGCTTGATCGTTTCTGGGATCGGACGGCGAATTATCGACTCAATTGTTTGCAAAACCAACTGACCGCCATCGGTGATGGGAAGCGGAATCAAATTCAGGACTGCCAAATTAATGCTAATAAACGCAAGCAAAAAAAGAAAAGCTATAAGTCCTTGTTTGGCATTCGCCGTCATTTGCGAAATTATTTCAAGCGGTCCACCAAGATCCTTCATGCTGCGCTGTTTAAATAAATCAAAAAAGACCTGTGCGGTTTTGACCACAATCTGCCATGTAAATAGAGCAGCCTGAAGCACACTTTGAACTAGTGACAACGGTTCTTGCCTACCCGCAACAAATGCAATACCCAGACGACCACTAATCTCAAGCGGCGCCTGAAAACGACGCTGTACACCATTACGTTCAACGGTTACGCATACAACAGCCTCTTTGCGCGCAGCTAATTGTTCACGCAATTTAAATATACTTGGCGTTGGAATATCATCGATGCTTACAATAAGATCACCCGGCAAAAGCGTCATTTTTTCAGCAACACCGCCCATTTCCACTGTCTGAATAACAGGCCGCAACTTCTCTTGGTTAAGCATCACCGAAAGAGGCATGCCAACAAAAAAAAGCCCAACAAAAACAAGATATGCCATAAGCATATTAAAAAGCACCCCGCCACTTAAAATACATGCTTTTTGCCAATATGGCTTACTCATAAATGATCCAGCATCAATTGCGTGCGCCTGCTCCTGATCACCTTGTCCAACTTCAACAAGACCCGCTATTTCCACATAACCACCCAATGGAATTGCTGAAAATTTAAACTCAGTTCCAGCGCGATGAAATGAAAATAATCTTGGCCCCATGCCTATTGAAAACGATGGCACACGCACACCAAAGAAGCGCGCAAACAAGTAGTGGCCAAACTCATGAAACCCAATAAGAAATCCTATACCAAATAAGCCAATAGCAATTAACATCAAACTTTTTATATGTGCAAATACTGTCGCCAGCATGAACAAAACTCCCTTCATTTTCTTCATAAAATCAATTTAAAAATTACACCGTTTCAAGCGTAGCATAAACGGCTTTTTCTGCAATTTGTCATGCACTTTTTGATGATTGTGCTACAATAAAAATGAGGAAATTTCATGGAGATCAATGAAAAAATAGCCAATCTACCAGCCGGCTCTGGTGTATATATTTTTAAAGACGAACACAATACGCCGATCTACATTGGCAAAGCGAAATCACTCAAAAAGCGCGTAAGCTCGTATTTTCGTCCATCACGAACTAACTGGAAAATAGACGTGCTTGTACCTGAAATTACCGATATACAATACATCATCACGCGCACTGAGACGCAAGCTCTTTTGTTGGAAGCAGAACTCGTGCATACACATCAGCCGAAATTTAATGTGTTGCTCAAGGATGGGCAACCATTTGTATATCTTATGATCAGCCAGACATCTTTGCCACAGCTCAAGCTCGTTCGCAATAAAAAAGAGCCGGGTACATATTTTGGACCATTTTTATATAAGGGCCAAGCACGCGCCGTATATCATGCACTTTTGGAACATCTCAAACTTTATCTATGCAACAAAAAAATTCCTCACGGTTGCTTGCAATATCATATAGGTCGATGTGCTGGTGCATGTCGCGATGATTTTGACGTTGCAGCTTATCGCGAGCGCCTTGATGCAGCAATGCGCATCTTGCGCGGTGAGAGCGATCAGTTATACAAAGATTTACAGAAGCGTATGCGCGCACATAGCCATGCGCGCGAATTTGAACAAGCACAAAAAATTGCGCACTTATTAGCGCAATTAGAAGCAGTATTACGCATTATCACACTACACTTTGATGTAAAAAAATTTAAACATCAGGTTTTTGTTGCGCTCCAACAACAAAAACGACCCGATCAAAACGTAGGCCACCAACTTGCACAGCTCTTGCGTCTGCCACATACACCCCAAACCATAGACTGTTTTGACGTTTCGCATTTGCAGGGACATGCATTGGTTGGTTCGTGCGTGCGTTTTGTATGCGCAGTTCCTGATAAAAATAGTTGCCGCAAATTTAATATTCGTTCTGTGCATGAACAAAACGATTATGCTGCGCTTCAAGAGATTGTGACGCGAAGATACAAAGATCTCACACAGTTGCCCGATCTGGTATTAATTGACGGCGGCAAAGGACAATTACATGCCGTACAAAAAGTTTTGGCAGGTATTCCAATTATTGCGCTGGCCAAACGCGAAGAAACAGTCTTTTGCAACGCATTTCCCGATGGCATCAAAATAGATGTCAACAGCGCGGACGGGCGCGCACTCATTGCGCTTCGCGATTATGCACATCATTTTGCAATAACCTATCAACGCATGCGCCTACGCGCCCAATTCGCCAAATCTTAAGTCAAATAACATTTCAAATCTCAATCTTTATTTTGACAAATTGAAGTTTTTTGTTAGAATAATTACTGACAGTGTCTTTGTATAGAGACTTTTTAGGGGTTTTGACATGAAGCGATTTTTTATATTTCTTGCTATATTTTTTCTGCCAACATTACATGCAATGGGCGACAGCGGACACATAAATAATAGTAGCCATAGAATTTCTGTTCAAGCTCTTTTAAACCCACTCACAGCACCCCCCATCTTGGCACCTGTGCCAACGCATGAACCCGCACAAGCTTCAGCGGCCGATGAAGTCCCCACTGCCATTGTTCTGAATTCATGGCGAACGCGACAGCGAATTTCCTTACCATCCACAATAATTGATCTGTTCAAGCCAATTGAATTAGCGCAAATTCCCGCACGCAGACTGGCTGCAGTTGTAAGTATC
>CAYSPS010000016.1:17962-18976 GCA_964432975.1 uncultured Pseudomonadota bacterium
CATACAAGAAGCAGCGGCAGCTGCTTCCCCGTACCGATTCCGGTGCTCCCAATGCTTTGAGACGTTTAATTCAGAAGCCCAAATTCGCGCTCATCAGATCGATAATCACAGGACTCTAGATTCGCACTGCCAGTGCGGTTACTGTTTCAAAGAAATACTGGTAAACAATGTACGCGCACATCAGCGCAGATTTCATCGGAGATGTTTTGTGTGTCTTTTGTGTAACCAAAGATTTGACAGTCGACCAAGAGCAATAGATCATCTTTGCATTGAAGCGCCCATTTGGCGCAACGAACCGCATCAGCCATAAACCATTTAATGAAAGTTTTAACATGAAACGATTATTCTTATTTTTCACCCTCTTTTTTTTACCGGCATTACATGCAATGGGCGATAGCAGCCGAAGAATTTCAGTTGCGGCTCTTCTAAATCCGCTTGGAGCGCCCCGTGCTTTACCACCTGCGACAACACCTGAACCTGCTGGAGCTTCAGCAGCCGATGAGGCCGTACCTGCCGTGCAAACGCAATATCCTTTGCCATCCACAATAATTGACTTGCTAACGTTTACTTTAGCCTTAGAACAAATTCCTGAATCCAGCCGAGCTGCAGTTGCGCGTGCCCAACGGGAAGTACAGAGCGCTGGAACTCCCCAATACAAATTCTGGTGCCCGCAATGCTCAAGAATGTTTACTTCCAAAGGTCAATTTTATGAGCATCAGCTTACATATCAGGCTGACTATTGCGAACATCCAGCTTCGCACTGCCAGTGTGGCTATTGTTTCAAAAAAATGCAACCAAGCAGTGTATACGAACATCAACGCATCTGTCACACTCCTAAACGCTTTATGTGTGTTGTGTGTCAAAAAAGGTTTCTTCGCCGAAGAATGGCGGAATTTCATCCATGCCGCGGTGGGTTATTCTTTTGGCACAATGAGTCACATCCCCAATAAACCATTTTTTCTAGGTTCTGTTGAGTTTTTAGCGTAACCATATCATAGCTCCTACAAATGCGAT
>CAYSPS010000017.1:0-13310 GCA_964432975.1 uncultured Pseudomonadota bacterium
TACTTTCTCGATGATTCTATTGAACAGAGGAATTTAGGCCATGAATACAGCTTCTAAGAGCGCCTACCATTCATCAACGCAAGGACAGCCAGGACAAGTTGCACGTGAACGTTTTTGCGTAAAATCAATCAATGGTGCAGTTTTTTGTCTGTTGACAGAAGTGCTTTGTTCTAGATGCAGCGCAGCCAAAATTCTTGCAAATAATTTTACAACATCTTCTTGCTTTTTTTGTTCAGGTATTGCGAGTACACTCGTCATACACGTGCACAATAAAGCAATATACACACATCTTTTCATCGCATCTTTCTCCTCATATCAAAAATAATTAATCATCACCTGCAGTGTAACGCGCACGTAATAAATAATACAAGACTTCTTTCTGCCCTTCTAATGGCAATGGTATACTGACGAAGAAAAACTAAGGAATGCATTTTATGAAAAAACTTTATGCCCCCTGGCGACAAGCATATGCTGGCCGTATCCATGCAAAAGAAAAATCTGCATGTATTTTTTGTCAAGCAGCGCACACAACAGATGACAAGAAATATTTTGTTATCAGACGCTATAAACACTGTTTTTTAATGCTCAATACGTATCCATACAATGCAGGGCATATTATGATCATATCAAATGAACATTGTGCGGATCTCGCACACCTTTCAGTAACGGCGCGCACAGAACTTATGCATGCCATCAACGATGGTATTCAATTGTTAAAAAAAACGCTCAAGCCTGAAAGTTTTAATGTCGGCATCAATCTCGGTAAATTTGCTGGCGCTGGCATTCCCGACCATCTGCATGTCCATATCGTTCCACGTTGGCAGGGAGATACAAATTTCATGCCAATCATTGCGCAAACCAAACAAATTTCTTTTGATTTACATGAAATATACAAAAAGCTCACTGCACAGAGCAAAAAATTCGATAAAATTTAACGTACTCACGACGTAAATACGGTTGTCAAATATGCATTTTTTGGCTAATATTTAAGAATAAATTCAATTGGTACCGTTAAGGATATCCATGAAGTCGCTTGATATTCGCAAAAAGTTTTTTGATTTTTTCCGTCGACGTGGACATGAGATAGTTGCCAGCTCATCGTTAATCCCAGCTGACGACCCAACATTGCTTTTTGCCAATGCGGGCATGAATCAATTTAAAGATCTTTTTTTGGGCAAAGAAAAACGCAGTTACACACGCGCTGCATCGATTCAAAAGTGTGTACGCGCGGGCGGTAAACACAATGATTTAGACAATGTTGGCTTTACCAAGCGACATCTCACATTCTTTGAAATGATGGGCAATTTTTCATTCGGCGATTATTTTAAAAAAGATGCTATTCGATTTGCATGGGATTTTTTGACCAAAGAGATGGGTATTCCAGCCCATCGCTTAGTTGCTACAGTTTACAAAACTGATGATGAAGCATATGACATTTGGCACAAAGATATTGGTTTGCCAAAAAACCGTATTTTTCGTTGCGGTGAAAAAGATAATTTTTGGACAATGGGCGACACTGGCCCCTGCGGCCCATGTACAGAAATTTTATATGATCGTGATCCATCAAATTCTCAAGAAGTGATTGATCCAAACGCAGACGATGTACGCTTTTTAGAAATTTGGAACAATGTTTTCATGCAATATGATCGTCAAAAAGATGGTACACTCGTACCTCTCAAACAAACTGGCGTAGACACCGGCATGGGACTCGAACGGCTTTGTTTGGTAATGCAAGACAAAGATTCGATCTATGAAACTGATCTTTTTATGCCAATCATCAAACAAATTGAAAAATTAACTGGACTTGTCTACGAAAAACAGCCAGATGACATGCGGGCCGCATTTCGTGTGCTGGCAGATCATGCGCGCTCTTCAAGTTTAATTATTGCCGACGGTTGCACTCCGTGCAATGAAGGGCGCGGTTATGTTTTGCGTAAAATCATTCGACGTGCTGCGCTTTTTGATCAAAAATTATCAAAGCACCCAATATTTCCACAACTTGTTGATGCCGTCATAGAAATTTTGGGCGATATATATCCAGAACTTAAAACAAGTCACAAACTCATTGTGTCGCTGCTTAAGACTGAAGTAAACAAATTCGCCGAAAATCTGGTACGCGGACAACATATTTTAGAACGTTATTTTGAACAAAATCAGACAAGCAAAAAAATCACCGGTCAACAAGCGTTTAAACTCTATGATACGTATGGATTTCCTTACGAAGTCACTAATCTTGTCGCACAAGATCGCAAAACGTTCGATCAGCTCATGGAAAAGCAACGAGAACAATCAGGACAAAAAACACGCGAAGATCTCAATGTTTCGCTCGATCCAGCCATTACAACAACATTTGTTGGTTATGATGAATTGCATGCGACATCGCATATTATAAGCATTATCAAAAACAACACACTGGTTAACGAAGTGGCCGAAGATGATGAGTGTTGGATTATCCCTCAAAAAACCCCTTTTTATGTTGAACGTGGTGGACAAGTAAGCGATGAGGGAACAGTTATTATTAATACCGAAATAGTTCCTGTGCTCGATCTCAAACTCATTGGCAATGCCGTTGCGATAAAAATCCACGCACCGTGTGCATTTAAAAAAGCACAAGAAATTACACAAATCGTCGACAAAAGACGCTTTGACATTATGCGCAATCATACGGCAACACATTTGTTGCAAGCAGCGCTTGTAAAATTTCTTGGCGCACACATCAAACAGGCCGGGTCTCTCGTATCACCAAACTACTTGCGATTTGATTTTAATTATCATGAAAATTTAACTGCACCGATGGTCAAAGAAGTCGAAGAATTCGTCAATCAGTACATTTGGCAAAACATTCCCGTCACGACAACGATCACATCTTTTGAACAAGCAAAAAAAGCTGGCGCTACTGCACATTTTGAAGAAAAGTATAATCCAGAATGCGTACGTTTAGTCAACATCGAAGGTGTTTCACAAGAATTATGCGGTGGCACACATGTCAGCGCAACTGGCATGATCGGGTGTTTTAAAATAACTGAAGTAAGCGCAGTCTCAGCGGGCATGCGACGCATTACAGCAGTAACCGGAACCAAGGCACTTGAGCTGTTTCAAAGCTCATACCAAACCGTACGCGGACTGGGACAAATACTTAAAGTTCAGCTGGACGATATTTTTGAAACTGTCGAGCAACACATCGAACAGGAACGTGAACTTAATAAACAAAACAAGGCTTGTCAACAACAGTTAATAAAGCTTCAGGTGCCGCAACTTCTTAAAGATGCAAAGAAAGTAGGCTCTTATCAGTTTCTTGCTGTGCACATTGATATTGAACCGAGCGAACTACGCGCTGTAGCAAACGAATTTATCAAACAATTTCAAGGCCTTCTTGTCGTACAAACGACAACACATGGGCAGCTATCATTTGTTGCTCTGCTTTCAAAAAACCTTGAAAAATCACTCAACCTCAAACAACTTGCTCAAGAGTTACAGGCAACACTCAATGTCCGCGGCGGAGGCAGTAATAACATGATTCAAGGAAGCGCAACCGTATCAGTTCAAAATTTACAAAAAGCTATAGAAACTTGGTTGAGTAAGCCAACGCACGAAAAAACATAAATATTGATTTAAAACAATACACTCGATTAGACTAAAAGAAAGCTCGAAAAGGGGGGCTTGCATGAAGATGTTTTGGGTAGTTTTGTTTTGTTTTGCATGTCTCAACCGTCATGAGCTTTTTTCTATAGTCACCATCACACACAATTTAAGCGACCGCGCCGCCAAAGAATATATCGATTTTTCATTAACTGCAGATAAGATTGACATCTTTCCTGAAAATGATGATGATTTTATCCATACTTCGGTTTTACAACCATATACGCCAACAAAAAAAATTGAGCCAATTACAGCACCAAGCAAGCCGCTGGAAACTCAGTTAAAAACCGTTTCGGAACAAGCACGTACACCATCACTGTATGCAAATACGGATGCGCAAGAATTGAAACTTTTTGACGAAGCTGTCAACAGCCCATCAAATCCAAAGGAATTTCAAAACGAAGAGTTCAACCTCTTTTCGCGTCGCAGTACGCAACTCCTGTATCTGCCAAAAGATTTCAATTTACGCCCCAACATGTTTCACGTCGGGCCACAATTTATGTCGGTTGTTGATTACTACGTTGACAATTACTTTCTTACGCCAGGTGAGCGCTACATCACTGATAGCGAATCTTTTCAAATTACCATCTTGCGTAAATTGCAACAAAGTATTTTGGGCAATACCGATATTCCACCAATCGCTTTTAGAGTTACGTGCCCAACTGATACTCGCGTAGAATTTGACATCTCTGAATTTGAACAAATTCCAACATATGCAACCAATACACGTGCAAAAGGTTGTGTTATATCGATGGTAACAGCTCCTGGCTGGTATCAACGACAACAATAATGTCTAGTTAATATCAAGCAGTTGTGTAGCCAAACGCCCTTGAGTAAAGCGATAGTTGGCAACAAATGCAGCCATTGCAGCGTTATCTGTGCAATACTGTCGAGATGGCACAAAGAATGGCAATCCATGAAGATTTGCCCACGCACGCACTTGTTCACGCAAAAAATAATTTGATGCAACACCGCCAACAAACGTTACGGCTTTAATCAATCGATGCACACAATATGCACGTGTAAGGCGCTCAACAAATACATCAGCTATACAGTTTAACAACGAGCTTGATATCTGCCGTTTATCATTATCGCTGAGCTCACGTATAAAAGTACGCGCCTCTAAATCATAAAATCCACGAGCAACCACATCATAAAGAACAGCGGTTTTCAATCCTGAAAAACTAAAGTCGAGCGTTTTTTGCTTATTACGCGGATAGCACAAAACATCAGTAAAATTTACCTGCGCGGCAAGTTGTTCCAAAATCGGACCACCAGGATATGCAAGTCCAATAAGTTTAGCAACTTTATCAAACGCCTCACCAGCTGCATCATCAAGTGTCGTGCCAAGCATTTGATATTGACCAAAATCATAAACCATATACAACGCAGTATTGCCGCCCGAAGCCATCAGACACACATGCGGAAACGGGACTTGTTGTTCTAAAAATGAAGAAAATATGTGACCCTCAACATGATCAACCGCTACCAAAGGTTTACGCAAACAAGATGCGATCGCTTTAGCAAAACATACCCCCACAAGCAACGAACCGGGTAATCCCGGCTTGTTAACCACACCTATTGCAGCTATTTCTTGTAATGCAACACCGGCTTGCTCCAATGCTTGCGTAACAACCGTATTGATCGTATTTAAATGACTGCGTGAAGCAATTTCTGGTACAACGCCACCATATGATTGATGCAACAAAATTTGAGAACACACACTATTTGAACACACGCCGCGTGCATTGCTATACACGCTGGCAGCAGTTTCATCACATGATGTTTCAATCGCTAAAATTAAACATTCAGCCATACAACTTTTAGATTACTGGATCATCGTATGATTATCCATGCGCACACAACATTGCTCTGGCAATGCGTGTGTACTTTTTAAATTCATAAGACAGATCTGAGCCTGGATAAGCGCTTCTTTAAGCTGTTGCGCATTAAAATCTTTGGCAACTATTGGCGACGGCAGACGCACCATTGTTTCAGTGTCACTGAGCGATTGATAACTAAAAACAACATTGCGGTTATTATTTTTTTCAAAAAACTCACTGCTTATTGGAATAATAAGCGTATGCTCAGGCACAATCAAACGAAATTTATTCAACACAAGCTGTTTGGGCAACTGTTTATGCTTTACACGCCAATTGTGCGTGGCTTTTGAACGATCCCACAAAAGTTGTGCGCGCTTTAATTGATAAAAATCATATGGCGCGTCAGGCGCAAGTGTTAAATAACAAATCGTATTATCATCATTTGCATAACGAATATGGTACGGATCAACAAATAAAATATGCAATCGCGATATTTCACGGCGCTCTTTGAAACAATAAATTCCATCACTTACTTTTATCAATGTCCCATCATAGTAAAGCCATAACTGCTGCGCATCTACATCTTTAAGTGGAATTTCCAAAGAACCAATAAAACAACACTGATGAGCTTCTTGAGTTTGGCATGAGCAGGCTATTTTTTCTGTTGATTCAATAGCCAAGAGGGATGCACAGCTGATAAACATAAATAAAAAAAGACCGCGCAGGTACATAGTACGTAATCCTTTAGTTTAATTGAGATACGTAGTTGTTCATGAGAAAAAAGTATATCATAAGAACCATGAAAGTAGTTATAGAAAATAAAAAAGCCCTCTTTAATTACCACATTCTCGACCGTTTAGAGGCGGGAATTGTTTTGACGGGCGACGAAGTTAAATCATTGCGCGCCAAGCACGGATCACTTGCCGGAGCTTTTGCACAATTTCATCAAGGGCAATTAATGCTTCTTAACGCAAACATTCCACCATATTCACATGCGTACCAAAAAAAAGACGAGCTCGCGACGCGCAGTCGCGTATTGTTACTGCACAAGCGCGAACTGATGAAACTATTGGGCGACGTGTCGCGCAAGGGAATCACGTTAATTCCAACCAAAATTTATTTTAATGAAAAAAATATTGCCAAAGTTGAGATCGGCATCGCACAACACAAAAAAGCTGCTGATAAACGCCAAGCAATCAAAGAACGAGACATCAAGCGCGAGCTTGCACGTGAAGTAAAGTATTAAAAACTTTTACCGTCACCCTGCGCACACTTCAATGCTACAGTCTTTACCAAACAGATGTCTATGGTGATTGTAAAAATGCACCATTTCATTGGCTGTCGAACCACGAACTGCAAGCCGCTTTGCCTGCATCTCTTGCACAGCTTTCATCATATGCACCCACACCAATGAACGATTGGCAGGCGTTGCCCAAAAAGCATCTAAAAACACTTCATCAGGATTCTTACTGTTTTTTAGCAAGTCGTATCTACCACGAAAGTCACTGCCAACGTACAACATTGCTTCATGTCTATCACCACGTGTTTTTGACCGTATATCCAAGCCACCCCTAGGGTGCCAACCACGTTCCATCGCCATCCCTATACACGGCATCATGCACCAAGCAAATAAAAGCAAAGCAAATCCCCGACTCATGATCGGACCCCTTATTTGAATATTTTGTTTTTACAGAATCAGTATAAGCACAAAAAAATTTGTTTTCCAAATGCGCCCATATTTTAAACAGTATTATATTCTGCAAGCATCGACGCAGTCGAAAAAAAAGATTTTAGCCCACGCAAAAAACTGTTTGACAAAGCAATAACGCCATGTTACTATTTGTAATAAGAAAGCTTATAATTTCTTAATTTCTTTGAAATTGCTGGGGGCGTACTGGCTTCGACGGAGCAGTGTGGGGTCAGAGTGCATGCCGAGCGTTGTCTGTGTGCTCGTAAAGTAAACAGTCAAACAATACGTGCAGTTAATCCTGCAATTGCTGCTGCATAACCTGCAGTAACAACCTGTTGACTGGCATGTCTACTTGCTGGTCAACTTGCATAATACGGTAGAACTTATGCGCAAAGTTTTTTGGTTTGTTAGCGCATGTCGTACATTAAACCGACCACGTTCGTTTTACCTCGTCTTTGGGAAAAACGTGGCATGATCAAAGACTGAGCATGGAGTGCTTTGACGTTGTGCTGTTTCGGACATGGGTTCGATTCCCATCGCCTCCACCAATAAGAAATTTTTGTTATCGCCGCTAAAAATGGCATCGCCCCGGCTGTTTTTAATACAATGGACTTGAGTAAAAAAGTGCTTTGAACTCAACAAAATTTTGTAAAAAAATTATTTTGTTGGTATACTTTTAAGATAAAAATTTAAATTTTCATACACCAAGAAAGGTCGCATCGATGAATGTGCGTCTTTATATTCTTCCTCTTTTGCTCAGCTGTGCGGCTATCAAATTGGTAGCCATGGACTCAGCAAAACCCGACCAAGCTATTTGCGCTTTGTGCACAAGATCTATTTCTTGCCCGGAGGATCAAGTAACCAGTGATGAAATTTGCAATTCACCTCGCAGTTCTGTTTCCTTTCATATTACGTGTGCTTTAGCGCGCCTTCTGACTCCATGTGAACACAGTGCTGCACTTGGCACCACGTGCCAAGATTGTGATGACGATTTTTTACGTTTATTAGGCAGTCTACCGCGACAGCTGCATGATATTATTACTCGATTACATGCACGTGACGCTCATCTCAAGCCAGCAACGCCTCTCCTACAATTAGCGTTAATCGCTACATGTGCAGCGCGCTCGGATGCTGGACGCTGGATACTTTTGGGTCAAGAAAGACCTCAACACTTTGAACGATTACGTAAAGCCTTACATGAATCATACAACAACTTAAGTGTACTCGAAAAATTGGTGACCCCTGAAACTTGCAAATCTGTTAGTCCCGCTGCACTTCCACTTGTATCTTGCCTGTATTGCGCAAGCATGATTCATGAAGCTGATTTAGCACTAAATCTCGTAACACATCAAGATGGCGAGCGTATTACAACTGCATGTCACGCCGCATGCCTCAAAAAACACCTGAGTGAACATTATTGTGCAGAGACCATTAAAATTACTTCCTCAACCCCAAACGTGCCGCTTGCTCACGCACCATGCTACAAAATTGTTACGTTTAGATACCCATTTGTTCCCATAGAATAAGTTGTTTGCTAATCTGATATAAAGAAAAATAAATCAGATTGGTCAGCATGGCTGAAATAAAAAATTCTTTAGAACAGCTTGAACGTACAATCACACAAGCGCTTGAACGGTCACATACGCAAAACGAGCTTGAAGATGTGCGTCTGAAATATTTAACGCGCAATAGCGAACTTTCGCTGCTCATGGCGTCATTAAAAGATATGAGCCCACAAGACAAGCATCTTTACGGTCCATTATTTAATAATGTACGCACGCGCGTTCAAGCACTCTTTGAAGATACAAAAACACGCATTCAGGAATCTACACACACGCGCTTGCAACAACAACAGGAACTTTTTGATGTCACGGCGTATTTGCCGGGACAATTGCACGGATCGCTTCATCCGTATTCGCATGTTATTCAAAAAATAGAAGATACCGTTATCTCAATGGGCTATAAAATAGTCGATGGCCCAGAAATAGAAGAAGAAGAAATAAATTTTGATGCACTTAATGTTCCTGCGCATCACCCTGCACGCGATTTGCAAGACACCTTGTGGCTCACGCTGCCGCATATGCTCATGCGCACACATACGTCTAACGTACAAATTCGTACCATGCGAGAAACAAAGCCTCCGTTGGCCGTTATTAACAATGGCAGAGCATATCGCTATGAAGCAACGGATGCGAGCCACGATTATGTTTTTATGCAAACGGAATTGCTTTTTGTCGACAAAAAAGCATCGCTTGCCAATTTGATTGCAACAATTCAAGAATTTGTTGTCAGTATTTTCGACCGCCGAGATTTGAAAATAAAAATTCAACCAACATACTATCCATTCGTCGAGCCCGCCATTGAAGCACATATGCAATGTGCGTTTTGTTCCAGCGGATGTGCCGTTTGCAAACGCTCTGGGTGGATAGAAATTGGCGGCGCCGGCCTCGTACACCCAAACGTACTGCGCGCATGCAACATTGATCCAAATGAATATCATGGTTTTGCATTTGGCTTTGGACTCACGCGCTTGGTTATGCTCAAATATGGAATTAATGACATTCGGCTGCTCAGCAGTGGCAACCTTGATTTTCTCACACAATTTTAAAAACAAACCCCTTGTCAGCACGCTAAACTCTTGTACGCTATTAAGGTTGTTGTTGCCACGTAAATAAAGTATACCGTTGCGAGGTGGTCATGCGCATGCGCAAAGTTGTTATTCCTGCCGCCGGCCTTGGCACGCGTTTTTTCCCATGGTCAAAGGCGATGCCTAAAGAGCTCCTTCCTTTGGGCTCATGCCCAGCAATTGAGCATGTAGTACGCGAAGCTGTCGCAAGCGGATGCGACACGATTTTGATGATCGCGGGGTCACGCAAGTCAACGATTGTCGATTACTTCGAAAAAGCAGAATTCCCAGCAAATTTTGCCTATATTCCTCAACCGCAACCGCAAGGCTTAGGACACGCCATCAGCCTCGCTTGTCCATTTATAAGCGAAAATGAATTTTTTGGTGTCATGCTCCCCGACGAGTTATTTTTTAGTACACAGCCAGGGTTGCAACAATTGATGGATATCGCGCTTCAGGAACAAGCATGCGTAGTCGCCGTACAACCTGTTGCACGAGAAACAGTATCATCGTACGGCATTATCGGCATTAAAAAACAATTAGATCTACGCTTAATGGAAGTTGAATCACTCGTAGAAAAACCGTCTATCCTTGATGCGCCATCAAATTATGCACTCATTGGACGATATGTATTGCCAGCAAAAATTTTCCAAATGCTTGAAACTACGACACCAGGTGCGCGTGGTGAAATTCAGCTAACCGATGCAATCTCAAAATTGCTCACAAATGGTCAACGTGTACTTGCCTATCATTTACAAGGAACACGCTATGATATAGGCACACCACTTGGATGGATGCAGGCAGTTATTAAATCAAGCCATCAAAGCCCTGAGTTTGGCGGACGCATTCACGAATTCATGCAACAACTCGTCGCCGAAGAACAAGAGCAGTGTTTCACGCCACCGCCATCGCGTTCGATCCGCGAATTTCACGATTTTTAGAGCTCGGCTTTGTTATCCCGTTTCATACCTAAAAGTACCTGTTTATTGAAAAATTTTTATTGCAATTTAAGATTAACTTAATTTAATCTTTATAATGAACGCATAAGATATAATTCAACGGAAGTGCTAAAAGTAGGGGGGGTATGAAAAAGCTATTGGCTATCTTAGCACTCTTTCACGCTGCAATTGCCTGTGGTATCACTGCCGAGCAATTGGGTTATTCACCTGCGACTGCCTATGTCACACATACGTTTGTGGGACTTGCGCATACCTGGCGCTCGTAACGGCTTAACATATAAGAACCTCAGGGCAGCATCAGGATTTAGAGAAATATAATCAATACGTTGAGCAATCAACCATTGGGCAAATTTGGAAAAATCAGAAGGCGCTTGCCCACAAATCCCAACAATTTTGTTACACGCATGCGCGTTATTGATTGCTAATGAAATAAGATCACGCACGCTCGTGTCGCGTTCATCAAAGAACTGCGCGATAGCCGCGTTATCTCTATCGACCCCCAATGTAAGTTGTGTTAAATCATTTGAACCGATAGAAAATCCATCAAAAAGTTCGGCCATTTCCTTGATACGCAAAACGTTTGCAGGGGTTTCACACATCATAATTATTTTTAAGTCGTCAACACCACGCACTAACTGAGTGCGCGCCAAGTGCTTAATAACTGAACGCGCCTGTTGCACACTGCGCACAAAGGGCACCATAATTTGAATATTTTTAAAACCCTTATCATTACGCGCACAACGTACCGCTTCGCATTCAAGCGTAAATGCCGGCGCATACAATGCACTTGCGTATCGCGCGGCTCCACGCAATCCAAGTGTTGGGTTCTCTTCGACTGTTTCAAAAAATTCCCCGCCACACAATGTACGATATTCATTTGTTTTAAAATCCGACAAACGAACGATAACCGGTTTGGGCCAAAATGCAGCTGCAATGGTGGCAATTTCTTGTGCCAGAGTTTGAACAAAGAACTGTTTACCAGAACGATACGCCTCACTCAACATGCGTACGTGTGCGCGCGTTTTACGATCAAGTTTTTCTGGATGTATCACGGCCAATGGATGCACGCCAATCGTGTTTGCAATAATAAATTCTACACGCGCAAGACCAACGCCAGCAACCGGCAGCCAATTTAACGCAAAAGCTCTGCGTGGATCGGCAATATTTAAATAATAGGGAACTGGTGATTTATGCGGTTTATCCGTACGTATTAACTTTTTTTGATAAGCAACTGCACCAGCATATATGCGCCCTACTTCACCACGACTACAATCGAGCGTCACGGGCTGTCTGGTATGCAATTTGGTCGTTGCACACATTGTGCCAACAATTGCCGGGATGCCAAGTTCGCGGCTCACAATCGCAGCATGACACGTACGCCCACCTTGATCAGTAATGACACCACCGGCCCTTTTGAGCGCTGGCGTCCAATCGGGATCAGTCTTTTGCGCAACCAAAATTTCTCCCTGCTGTAATTGCGCACAATCTTTAATGGTGTGTACTACGCGCACACGAGCCGACATAATTTGCTGTCCTACTGCTTGTCCAGTAAGCAAAACTTGTGGTGTTTTTTTTGCGTCTACATGCCATACAGAAATTTCTTTGTGTGATTCACGAGCATGCACTGTTTCTGGACGCGCTTGTACAATATAAAGCTGCCCATCATCAGAACTTTTTACCCATTCGATGTCCATCGGCATCCAATGACCAGCATTTTTTGAATACGCATTTTCAATGACGCAGGATAATCGTGCAAGCTCTAACACATCAGTCGGCGACAAACAAAAATGTACGCGCTGACCACGCGGCACCGCAACAATTTTCATACCCATGGGATGGGCACAAACAACTTTTTTCTTTTTTGTTCCGCATTGTGTTGACAAAATTGGCTTATATCCTCGCTTGAGCATTTCTTTGTGTACAAAAAACTCATCCGTATTTACGAGTCCTTGCACAACTGCTTCGCCAAATCCATAATTGGCTGAAATAAACACAACCTCATCAAAGCCTGTTTGAGGGTCAAGCGTAAATGATACGCCGGCGCTTGACGCTGGAACCATGCGATGAATACCAACTGAAAGTGCAATTTTTGTATAATCAAAACCCTTTTGCAAACGATAGGCTATCGCACGCGGCGTAAATAACGAAGAAACACAGCGTACCCATGAAATCAACAGTGCGTGTTCACCATGAATATTAACAAAAGACTCTTGCTGACCGGCAAAAGATGCTGTTGGCAAATCTTCGGCTGTTGCAGAAGATCGCACCGCAACCGCAAGCGGTTGGCCACCACCTAATTGATTATAGGCAGCAAGAATTTCCGCACGGATATCATCTGGCACGGCGCATGCATTCATGAGCACACGTATTTTTTTGCTTACACGCAAAATAGCACGCATATCACGCGCATCCTTCACGTGTGACATAAGCTGTGCAATTGGTGCACGCAAATGGTGCACATCAAGAAACCTCCAATATGCATGCGCTGTTGTTGCAAAACCATGAGGAATACGAATATCCTGCGCACGCAACGTACGCATCATATACCCAAGCGCTGCATACGTTGCGTGCGC
>CAYSPS010000017.1:13320-18925 GCA_964432975.1 uncultured Pseudomonadota bacterium
AAGCGCTGCATTTTTGCCGCCAACAAGCGGCACGTCGTTCATATCAAGTTGTTCAAAAAATCTGATATATTTCACACCAATCTCCGTCTTTATCCTTTTTTATTTTTATCAGATCATTTTCTCAGCAACAACGGTTAGAGTAAAATGCTTTTACTTACCCAATGTTCCACTATGATATACTGGTAAAAAATAATAAGGAAAACAGCATGAAAACGTCGATCTTAGAAACAATGACACCACAATACATTATTGATAGCGCAGGAAAAAAGACTGGAGTTGTTTTGGATTTTAAAACATTCCGCCTCATCATTGAAGAATTAGAAGATCTGCATGACATTAGAAAAGCAGAAAAAATACTTAGCCAAGGAGAAAAAGAGCATGGAAAAACTTTAGAAGAGATAGAAAAAAAATTGCGCAAAAAGAGATAAAATGGCTCACGCCGATTTTTCAACCTACAAGATTATCTTTTCTAAAAATGCTGAAAAATTTTTAGACACACAGGATAAACAAACGCAAACACGCATTCTTAAAAAAATAAAGCTTTTGCGAACCAATAGTAAAAACTTAGACATAAAAAAGCTTAAAATAAACAGAGTTTTGTATCGCCTTAGGGTGGGAGACTTTCGCGTCATATACGAAATCAGACACGAACAATTAATAATTTATATTGTTACTATCGGACATAGGCAGGATGTTTATCAGTCCTTAAGTTATACATAAAAAATCAACATCAAGTAACAAGCAAGGGCCCGAATGGGCCCTTGCTTTAGGTTCTATTTCTTAAGAGAAACCAACCAATCAACAAATCGTTTGCGCCGACCAGCATCATTAAACCACCATTCATTAATACCGCGTTGCAATTTAAATGTGCGTACAAATTGTCCGAGCGCGGGCTCTTGTAATTCAACATAGTAGTTAACAATAGCACGTGACAATGTTGCTTCAAGCGCTGTTGGTTCCTGCAAATGCGTCGCGAACATACAAATATTGTGCGGTACACGAACAATATCTTCAATTGCAGCGCACAAACGTTCAGACGCTTCTTGTGCAACTGTTCCACGCAAACCTTCGTCAACAATCGTCAAGCCACGTTGCCCAGATTTAAGCAATGCAACGTCTTGGCAAATCATACGCAAGCGGTCTGCTTCGGCCATAAACGTCGATTTACCCTCTTGAAGATTTTCTTTGACGTTAATATACACATTAATGTGTGTAAATGGTGTAAGCACGGCATGTTCTGCCGCAGCAATACCAAAAGTTTGCCCAAGCAACACATTTAACACAACAGCTTTCATGTTGGTCGATTTACCGCTACCATTCGGACCGGTAATCAACATGTTGCGATCGCCATCTTTGCCAAGTTTTACACTATTGGTAATCGCATCTTTTGTCGGCATTAATGGATTCCAAAAATTATCAAGTTGTACGACCGGTAATTCATCAGCGGATAGTTCGACAAAACAATAACGTGCACTTCCTGCAATATGCATCTGACGTGCAACAGCCGTGCACGCGTCAAGCGTACCGGCAGCTTCAAGCGCTGGCGCAAATTCATTACGATGCAAATCCATCAGTTTATACGCAAGCAATATGCGTGGACCATTGGAGAAAAATGATGGTTTTCCGGTAAACGTTCGCGTTTGTAAAACATTTACCAACCGTTTCATTTCAGAACCCAGTGCACCAGAAAAGAGCTCTTGAATGCGTTTTAATTGCGGCAGCAACGTAATAAGCTGTGGATAATCACGCAAAACGTTATTAATTTCTTTTAATCCACGCACAATATGAGCAGCACCAATCAAGCGCTCCTGCATGTTAAAGAAAATTTTATTTTGTGCACGCAGCACAGGAACAAGCATCAAAATACGCAAAACATCAAAAGCCTCAATAAGAACGCCAGCTTTAATTATATTTGGTTGTTGATTACGCACGGGCAACGTTTGCGCGGCAATTACGTATTGTCCAGCGGTTTTGCATTTTAAATGCTGTGCAACCTGTTCATCAGTGTATTTACTAAATACATTGTGTCGCTGGACAAGCATATGCAACCCAGTACAAAAAGCTTTTGCTGGCACCACAGCACCATACCGCCAAGCCTTCAACAGCCCTTGTGGAGCACGCCTCATCTCCTCGGCCAAGAGAGGATCGAAACTCAGAAGCGACTCAACCGGAACCAAATTCAATGCAAAGGCAAAATTTAAAAAACCGCGCAAACCACACAATGCAAGCATGCTCTTATTAAGACGATCATTTGGCCAATATACTTGTTTTAATATCTCATTGCTCAACTGATTTTCTTTATCAAAAAAACTAAAAAATAGCGCCTGGCCATTTTTGATTTGATCAAACGCATGAGCAAGCCGCACGCTGATTTCTGGGTGCGCAGCAAACTCTTTGAGCACCTGTTGGCGTTGTTCAATTGCAGCTGCATCAGACAATGGCAATGCAAGCATTTTGGTCAGCAATACTTCACCAAAAAGTGTTTGCGGCGCCAAATGGACTGACAATGAACCTGCATTACCGGTATTGATAATATCAAGCTGCTGCAAACCATCGGTGCTGATAACTGGACTCAATTTTTCAGTACCGCACATTTGCTGCAACATATGCGTAAACAACACGCGCTGTTGCATATCGCCAATCGAACGTACCGTCAGATCAAGTTTTTTTTGCTGCTCATTTGAAGCAGCAATGACACTTGCGGCATCTTTGTTTACTTCACATGATTGCAAAAAAACTTTAGTTAAATATTCATAAACAGACGTTGGAGCCGGCGCAACAGTAGAAGCAGACAACGCTGCAGTTGCAAAAAGTAGTACCAATAGCCGCTTTTTCATAAAAACCCCTACATCAACAATATTTTATTCTAACCCATTAGACACTCAAGCAAACATTCACAGCTTTAAGTTATAACTTAAAAAGCCTCAATCGTCAAAAAAATCAACAATAAACTTAAATTTAAACTTATTCTTTAAACTCCAAAAGGTCGCCCGGTTGACACTGCAACGACTTGCACAATTGTTCAAGTGTCGAAAATCTGATCGCTCGTGCTTTACCCGTCTTGAGAATCGAAAGATTGGCCTCAGTAATATCAATGCGCTCAGCAAGTTCATTGAGGCGAATTTTACGCCGCGCCATTACTTCATCAAGTTTTACAACTATTGCCATGATGCACCTATACGGTTAAATCGCGATCTTCTTGAAGCTGCCGACTTTCACGCATAAGCGAGGTAAGAATTACAAAAAACCAGCTTGCTGCAAGCGTAAAAATGTCAGTAAAATTAATGGTTGCAACCAAGAATCGTTGTCCTGGTGGATTTTGCATCGTGGCAATGAGCGTAATTAATGTTCGATTGATCGGAATATAAAGCGCAAACCAAAAAATGACGCGCGCAAGTTTATTTAAAAGTTCAATAACATCAATTGAAAAAATATCGCCCTTTTTCAATTGAGCCATAAGTTTTATAAAATACCAAAAACCAAGAGCTATAATACCAACTGCAACACCATCACACAAAAAACCAGATAAACGCAAATACCACGGCAACTTTGCAAGTGTTGTCAGCCCCATCCATGAGCAACCAAAATCGGCGCGCAACAACGCATCGACAACATTAAACCTACCCAATTGTTCGAACTGTAGTTTCTGAACCGCCCCGTCTAAAGATTGATACTTTGATAAATCAAGATCACCAAAACGAGATGACCAATAGACCACCCAATCCGCAATCCATTCCCCGACCCATCGCACTACAACAAGACCCATTAAAGCCGACGCCGCCAGCTCACAACGACGTGCGTATTTTTGAATTTTTACATCCATAAAATCCTTTCAACATCCATAACAAAAATATTTTTACAACCGCTCGAGCTGCTTTGACTGTAATTCAGATTTTATCGAATGTCAATATATTTTTATCGAAAAACAATAACTTCTATGCCAGTGCTGAAAAATTCTTGCTTTGACTTAACACATAAAGGCCAATATCCATCACAAATAACTTTGCCTCTCCCCATATTCAAAATAAAATTCTTCTTACAGGCCCACGATTTACGTTAGAATGACCACGGCGATTCGCTTAGGAGAACGTATGAAGGGAAAGTCGTTAGAATTTTTACTTGCACTTTTATTTAAAAGCAATCCATCATTTTTACCATCAGATATAGCGGCACTTAAAAAGCATTATGATCCAATAATTATCGATCAGGCACTAGAAAATGGACAGTGTCGCTCTTTTTTAGTTACACTATGTAACCGATTCGGCGAACCGCCCGTTATGCACGCATATCAAGGTGCATCTGCAGCAATACAATCTAATATAACGACCACGCCAAACCCGGCAAGTACTGATAAAAGTGGCACATTGCAATTCGTATATGATACCTATAAAATGACATTAGATACCCATCGAACTCTGTTCGATGAAGGCGAAGCAGCGCTCAGCGTCATGGCTGATCCAAAAAAAGATTCATTTCCTGGGCCACATCTGTGTTTTGCAACACTTGTATGTATGAAACGCCTCGGAACCCTTTTAAGTCGCTCATGTCGCCTATATCGTATGACTCTGCGCGAACTTGCAGAACCATTTTATGATCCGGACAATATAGAAGAACAGCTACAAAAATGGGCCACAGATCAGGTGCAGTCATGCCAAGAAAAAATCAAGAGATTGTTCAACGAATACCCTGGCATGCAAGAATTTTTAAACATCGAACACCCGGATTGGCTCACGCCACTTCAAGAACTCGTTTATGCGCTCAAAAGGCCAACCGAAAAATAATAATTTTAAAAACAAATAACCAGACTATTTCGTTTTTTCAATAGCTGCAGCACATTAATTTCACGATAGCCCTCAACAACAACGTCTGCTTTATCCAACAAATGCCGACGTCCAGCAGTATTGATACCGATACACAACATGCCAGCAGCTTTTGCCGCCGCAACGCCATTGGCACTGTCTTCAATTGCAATACACAATTCTGGCGCAACAACCAATTGCTGCGCTGCATAGGTATACAATGCCGGATCTGGCTTTGCTCTGTTATTAACATGGCTCAAATTATAGATGTGATGTCCAAAATATTGTTCAAGCGGCACATGCTGCTTAGTCCATACCAGAGTTTCATCATCGGCACTAGTTGCAATACCAGATTTTAGTTGATACACGCTATTAATCTTGGTATGAAAATCAGTAAAACCGCGAACAAATGAGATTCCACGCTTATAACGCTCACGAACAATATTTGTATAGTCTTTAAGAAGTGTTTCAACAGAATCTTGCAAAACAAAATGATCTTTCAGCAAGCGACAACAGTATGGCAATGCAAGTCCTGTAACGCAGCGCTCAATTTCTTGCATACGTTCAGGAGTAACTACAACATTTTTGTTCGCAAGCAGCTCTTTGAGCCCTTGCTCCCAAATATGTTCGGTCTCAACAACCGTTCCATCCAAATCAAAAATAATAGCTTTATAATCCATACTCAAACATATTTTACTTTTGAATACTTATAGATTATCATAAAATGCATATTTTGGCTATTAAAAAACAGTTTATTGTCATAGCAACGTGATAATGTCATAGCGCCAGCAACATGAAAATGTCAT
>CAYSPS010000018.1:0-4951 GCA_964432975.1 uncultured Pseudomonadota bacterium
TGACATTTCTATATTGCTAAAACCTATGACATTTCTAAATTGCTTTGACATGTTTCTGAAATTTTCTAGATTTGCTAATGTTCTTTGATATAATACAGGTTCGTGATGCAAATAAAAGTAATAAGAGAAGGCATGCGTTGCTAGAAATTAGTTTTTCGAAAGGAAATTTGAAATTTTATGATTGAAAAGTTTAGATGCCTTTTTTGGCAAGTGGCTCAAAAAAGCTACAAGTTTGGTTTATTGTTAATGTTTTTGCTTATGTTATATGTTGAGGTGAAAGCTGTTGAATTTAATTTAATTGTATCATATTTCGATCGTACTTTGCGAATACATGAATTCCACCGTTGCTTTCAAGAGAATATCAGAAATAAACATATAAAGTGCATTTATGTGCTTTATGAAGATTTTAGAGGTAATGTGCCGTGGTTTTTAAATGATTCTAAAATTAAAATAGTGCCGCTAGATCATTATCCTATACACAAAGATTTTTATGATTTTGCAAATAAACATTTGTCAGGCGAGTTAGTAATTTGGGCAAATGCCGACATTTTCTTTGATGATACGTTGGTACTATTGGAGAAAGTTAATTTTAAAGAAACTGCGGTGATTTTAACAAGATGGCAGGTTCCTGAATATACGGGTAAGTGGAAACGGCATGTGGGATCACATGATTGTTGGATCTTTAAAGCGCCAATTAAATATGAAAATGGTAACGTAAGAATTAATTGGTTTGGTAATGAATCGGCAATTTTGCATGAGTTGCAAAGAAATTGGCCGAAAATTATTAATCCCTCATTAAGCGTAAAAGCTTGGCATGTTCATTTGAGTGATTTTAGGCGTCCTGATGTTTTAAAAGGGTGTTATCATTTAGGGTATCCCTCTTCCAAGATTCCATTTTCGGCAATAAAGTAAAGCATGAAAAAGCATAAATTTGTGTGATTTGTTGGTTGTTTACATTTTAATTGAGTAATTATGAAATTAAATTTAATGAATCTGGCTTTTCTTGTAATTATTTTTTTGCGTGTTGATTTGATGAATAGTATCGAAATGATAAATGGTCATGATACGCTTATTCGTATGATCAAAAAGTTTGTGCCAATAACAGCAAAGATTTTAGAAGCCGGTGCTCATGATGGGCGGGATACCTTGCTTTTGGCGTCCGCTTTTCCAGGTGGCTGTGTTTATGCTTTTGAGCCGGTTTTACCGAGCTTTTATGAGCTCAAAAAGCGTGTTGCTAAATTAAGGAATGTTAATATTTTTAATTGTGCTTTGGGCGAGATAAGCGGCAATTCGTCCATGTATATTTCAAATTATGTGAGTGGTGCAGTTGCTGGCAAATCTTCTAGTTCGTTGTTAAGGCCTGGTTTGCATGGTCAAGTTTCTACTACAGGAAAAATTTTTAATGAGACGCAGATAGTAAAGGTTATGACAGTTGATCAATGGTTGTTGCAGCAAAAGAATGTTGTGATTGATTTTGCATGGCTTGATACGCAAGGTACTGAGTTGCAAATTTTAAAAGCATCACCAAACTTTCTGTCAAATTTGAAGGCCATTTATACAGAGGTAGAATTTGTAGAAGCATATGAAAAGCAACCTCTTTTTACGCATGTGAAAAATTGGTTGTTGAGTAAAGGCTTTATATTGTATGCCGCTGATTTTAATTTGAACAAAGTTAAAGATCGGGCATATAAGCCAGGTGATAGATGGTTTGGAAATGTTTTGTTTGTCAAAAAATAGTAAGATATTGTTATAAAAAGGTAAGCATTGTGAGATTATTAATTTTTACACTAATATTGACCGGTATTTGCGCTGCATCTATGGGCGTACAAACAAATGTGCAAATCGATAAATTATCTAATGCATGGGAATTGTATAAAAAGAGTGCTGCAACAAACATAAACAATTTAGTTAAGGTTGGTTTGCCTAATGTTCCGTATTATTCATTGAAGATTGCCAATAAGGTACTTGCCGGAGAACGGCCTTGGGACGTTAGATGGAATATTATTAAAGCCGCCGGTGTTGATTTTAATGATAAACAGATTTTGGAAGTGGGCTGTAATATGGGTTTATTATCGACATTTTTGTTAGTTGATTTTAAACCCAGAAAAGTTGTTGGTTTTGATCGTGATGCTATTGCCGTAAAATGTGCGCAATTGATTGCTGAAGCCTTTGATGTCAAGCCAATTTTGCATCAGTTGTTTTTGATCCAAAAAAATACACAAGAATGGCAAAAGATCCTGGGTTTTGGTTATGATGTTGTTTTCTTATTATCTGTCTTTAAATATTTCAATCCGGCCGTGCAGCTTGATTTTATGACATTTTTGCAGAAAAATTCTTTTCCCGTCTTGATTTATGAGGGTGATAAATTTTTAGAAAAAGAGCTGACAATTTTTAAGAATGCTGGTTACACAAGGCAGTTGTTTATAGGTAAAAGTGATCGTGGTCGCCCGATGTTTGTATTGCATCATTTGAAAAACAAATAATGTTAAAAATGTATAGTATTTTAGCTTTATTTTTTCTATTCTTAATTCAGGCTAAGGCAAGTTTTGATATTTTTTCACATCTTAATAATCATCGACTTTCGCATGTGTGTTTAATAATCGTTGACATGTGGAACACTCATTGGTGCCAGTCAATTAAAAGACGTGCTGATGAGCTGGCTGGCGATATTAATAGTTTTGCAAATTTCGTTCGTAAAAACGGAGGAGTTATTGTTCATGCTCCGTATATGAGAAAGTTAGAGCGAGTATATGGACAGCATTTAGCTTACTTGCGTGGAAACTGTTTAGCGTGCACAAAGATTCACTACCCGCGCAATTATAGCATTATGCAACAGCGGTTTTCTAAGTATTATAAAAGCTGTATTTGCGGTTGCCAGTGTTTGGAAGAGCCTTGCACTCGTAAAAATGGGTTGTTTTTAAAGATTCATCCGTTCATTGATATTGATGAAAGTGATTATATTCTTCTTGAAGTAGAAAAATTTGCAACGTTATGTCAGAAGAAACGAATTGCGGTAATTTTAATTGCTGGTCAACATCTTAATGAATGTATTTTGCATAGGCCATTAGGTGTGCTGTCGTTAGTTTCGTTAGGATATCGTGTTTGTTTACTAAAAGATTTGGTGGCGCATTCATTTTCAATTGACTGTCCAAGCTACTTGTATGATAATTTGATATTGCGTATTGGGGTATGCTTATGTTCGGTTGTACTTGCCAGTGATATTCGAAAGATTTTGAGTGAAAATAACAATAGTGATTAATGGTTGTCGTATCTTTTTTTTAATAGCGATGTTAGATGCTGTTAATTTTGTTAGAGGGTCTGATGGCCCGAATAGTTCTTATCAATTGCCTGGTGCCACTAACTTGAAATCAATTAAACGAGTTGGCAACCTGGTGCTTTCTTGTAAATTACCTTCTGGGCGTTGTTTAGATAAATGTTGGCGTTTGGTAAATCGTTATATTCAACGTCCTGGTTTTGAAAGTATAAGATTGAAGCCTTTTATTGTTACTGATCAAATGAACGATGAAAAGTGGAGGGCGCTTAAGCTTTTCCCTCACCCTAATATTATGCGGGTTTTTGATTATGATAGTAGGTCGGTTTATGCTGAATATTTAGCTGATGCTTTTCCTTTGTACAATCCAGTTTACATGAGTTTTAATATGTTGCATGAAGCAAAATACAAAAAATTTTATCAGAGTTTGTATGCTTCAACCGTTTTTTATATTCCGCATAAATGTAAACATCCTTTAGATGTTGATCAATTAGGGAATCAAATACTTTCGGCGTTTCAGCATTTACATAAACATTGTATTTTTCACGCTGATGTTAAGCCAAATAATGTTTTAGTTATTATGAATTCCAAAAATGAACCGGTGCCCAAAATTATAGATTTTGAGGGATCAATTAAAGTTCGGGATTCTTCATGGATTGATTTTAAACGGGATTTAGTTTGGCTTACAAGACTTCTTGGCGGCCTTAGTGCTTTTAAACCGTTTTTTATAAAGCTGGATGCAAGGGGAGTTCAGTGTAATTATTGCCACTTTGTACGTGACGTTATTTTTCCATTGTTTGTACATTTACATAAAATTGGTCGCGCTGATACTTTTTGCCAAAATATTTTTTACTGTTCGATTTCCGAAGGTATGTATAGCAAGAAGAGTGATTGGTTACATGTTTTTACTGATAATCCCATAGTTAATATACCATATGATAATAATAAGATGCGCTTAGTTAATATTGATCATAGGCAATCTAATAGAAATACGGATTTGACGCATCAGTATATGCAAATGTTTGTTAAACACGTATATGGGCGGTTTAATATTACCGCTTGTGAGTCCAAGTCATTGAAACTGATAACGTTGGTTGATCGCAATGATGCATCCTGTCGACATATTTTGAATTTTGATCGCGTTTGTAAGGCGGTGCGTAATTTTTGTTTAAAACATAAACTTGAATTACGTGTTGTGAAATTTGAAAATTTGTCTGTGCGGGATCAGGTTGCGTTGCTTGCTCAAACAAAAATTTTTATCGCTTTGCATGGTGCCGCCCTTATTAATGCACCATTTATTTCCCATAGCGGGACTGTTATAGAAATTTTGCCATATGGATTTAGTTATAATTCTTTTGTTAAATTTGCTTCTGGTCGGTCCGATGTTAAATATATTCAGTGGACAGTAGACAAAAAGCACAGTGTGCCTACTATTTCTTCGGTTGGTATAGATATGTCTAAAACTATTGTCGATTTTCCGGAATTGCGAAAAGATGCGCGTTACCGTGGTTATTGGAGGGATCAAAATGTTATAATTGATATACCGGCATTTTTGCAGGTGTTGATGAAGTATATTTAAGAAGGTTGAAACTAGGTTTATTATGGTCATAAGATTTTTGCAAAGCTCTTTTTTGCTGGTTATTTTATGCTTAAAAGGAAATCCTGTTGCAGGAGATAATG
>CAYSPS010000018.1:4961-11596 GCA_964432975.1 uncultured Pseudomonadota bacterium
TTCCGCTTAAGAGTCCAAGCCCATGGCTTAAATCCCGCGAACAATTGTATGACTTATTGCCCAAAGGAGGTGTTGTTGCGGAAATAGGCGTTGCTGCAGGTGCAAATGCTCTTCAGATATTAAATATTAATAAGCCTAAAAAGTTGTTTCTTATAGATGGGTGGAGATACTTCGATCACGATACTAACCAATTTTTATTTGTCGGTGCCAGCTTTGCAAAGTATTCTAATGTAATAATAATTAGGGCATTATCAAAGGAAATAGGTCCTTTGTTTAAGGATAATACGTTTGATTGGGCTTATATAGATGCCGCGCATGATTATGAATCAGTAAAAGAAGATTTAGAAATTGGGTACGCAATTGTAAAACCTGGTGGTTTTATAACTGGTCATGATTATGTGGGAAAGGCAGGAGTTGTGTTAGCAGTTAATGAATTTTTGCGAGAAAAACACCTGAAACTTGCATACCTTACAGTTTCGAATAGTGATTCTACTGTAAGAGTTTTTGAAAGCTTTGCTATTCAAAAGCCTTTGTGAAAAAGATAAAATTTTTAACGCTCTCGCCCTATAAAGTTTTCAATTTGTGAAAGTGGCTTTGTTGTGCGTACGTATTGGCGTAGTTGGCAAATGTCTTTGTTGGGTGTAGTTAGGCTTTCCTTAAGGGTAGTTATTTTGACACGGTAATCTGGACAGTTTGGAAAACCCTTTATGCATGCTTTTGTGCGCTCATTACTTTTATGAACATGCCAGGTAGTAATTGATAAACTTGGATTTATTATTTGATAACCCATTTTAAGCCACTCATAGATCATAATATGTTCATTGCCAAAAATTCCTACACGATAATTCCCATTAATATATTTTATTGGTGAACGAAAGATCCATGTGTCCATACAACCATCATTATTATTTGGCCAATTACTTTTGTAGTTATATCTTGTTAAGGCAATGATATATTTGTTGAAGTCTACGTATTTTAACAATGCAAGTGTATTGTCAAGAATTATATCCGAGTTAGCAATAATCGTAAGTTCACCATTTAAGTGGCGGTTTGCAAAAGAATAGAAGTCTCGGTGAGTTGGCGCACTTTTTATTTTGATAATTTCAACTTTCGGGTTATCTAAAAAATCAGGAACTTGACCGTTGAAATTTTCATAAAAAATAAACATTTTTTTTAGATAAGGGTTGTATAAATTTTGCTTGATTGCAAGCTCGAATTCGTGGCTTCGTTGTTTGTTGTTCCAATAGGTAGTAAGAATATTAAAAATAAGATCTTGATTGTATATCGGTAAAGCGTTTAAACCTCTGTCGCTTTTTGTGTGCACTTTTTGGTCTGGTCCGAATTTGGCATAGCTTACCGCTTCTTGTACTGTGGAATTGTTCGAAGTAATTTGCATACACATAATAAATAACGTAATCAAAGTTTTTTGATTAATTAACATAATAATTTCTCCCATTCATAACTTTCTGGTTCGACGCAACATGGTTCCCATATGTGTGCGTAGCGATTAAGTATAGGGTTGCGAAGATCAAAGAGTTTTTCATTGGCGTAGCCGCTGGGCGGAAAGATATAAATTTTATTTACACTCAGAACGCTGAGCGCGATGAGACTAAAACATGCGCCAACGTACTCTATGAGCCTCATGCAGGGCACCACTCATGCTTTGTTTTTTTCAGCTATTTGATCTAGAATACCATTAATAAATTTATATGCATCTTTTTCGGTAAAATCTTTTGCAAGTTCTATTGCTTCGTTGATAATAATACTTGCTGGTTCTTTTGTATGCAAGAGCTCCCAGGTGCCCATATGAAGAATTATGCGTGTGCACAGGCCAAGACGTTCAATGCGCCAGTGTTCTAAAAATGGCTTGATGATTTCATCAAGTTCATCACGTGCATTCATAATATTTTGCGCTGTGCGCACGATGTCACTGTCAAGGCTGATGTGCTGATCGTAACCACGGTTGAGATTATCAACAACCTTTTCAAGTGATGTTTCATAATTATGGCATTCCATCATGTACAAAATATGAAAAACAAGCGTACGCGCTTGCGTGAGTGTGTATGATGGTTCTGAAATATCGGGTGAAGTAATTTCTTCCGGGGCCATATATTACTTCTTTACACGTTCGATATATGCGCCAGTGCGTGTGTCAATTTTGAGTATATCTCCCTCATTAACAAAGAGAGGTACTTGAAGTGTCATGCCTGTTTCAAGCGTTGCTGGTTTTGTTGCAGCACCCTGTGCCGTGTCGCCACGCACGCCAGGGGGTGATTGTGTGACCAGGAGCTCAACAAATGTTGGTGGTGTAACTTCAATAGGTTGATCGCCAAAGTAAAGGACTGTATATACGGTACCGGTTTTGACGTAGTGCTCGGTGTCTTCCAGTTGCCATTTGTGAATCACTACTTGATCATATGTTTCTTGGTCCATGAAGTGATAATCGTCGCCTTCATGGTACAAATATTGCATTTGGCGATATTTTAAATCAGGTACTTCGAATTTATCCTCAACACGAAACGTGTCTTCATAAATAGCGCCAGTAATCATATTGCGCATTTTTACTTTAACGGTCGCGCGGCGGTTGGCAATTTTGCTGTGCTGAAAGCTGACTACGATATGGGGGGCGTCATTGTGCAAAAATTTTGTTCCCTTGCGAAAATCGGCTGCAGTAATCACCATAATCCTCAAAATATTAATACTCTTTTATGTTATTTTAGTATACACTTTAATGTAAAAAATGTCGTGCAAAAAGCAAGATGAGCTCTTTTTTTGATCAAGAAATTACTCAATTAATTGAATTAGAACAAGCGCGCCAACAGGGCGCGATTAATTTGATTGCTTCAGAAAGCGTTGCCTCTGAAGTAGTGCGATCTGCGATGGCAAGCTGTTTGGCAAATAAATACGCTGAAGGGTATGCGGGCAAGCGTTTTTACGCTGGTTGTCAGGTTATTGATCGCGTTGAACGATTGGCGATTGAACGAGCACAGCAGCTTTTTGGGGCACACCATGTAAATGTGCAGCCACATGCTGGTGCACAGGCAAACATGGCCGTTTATTTTGCGCTTTTAAAGCCAGGCGACCGTATATTAGCATTGGATTTTTCTTGCGGGGGGCATTTAACGCATGGGCACCCAAAAACATTAATTGGAAAGTTGTATAATTTTATCTTCTATCATGTTGATCGCGCATCTGAGCTTATTGATTATCACGAAGTTGAGCGCTTGGCACTCCAGCACCGTCCGAAATTAATTATTGCGGGAGCATCTGCATATTCGCGCATGATTGATTGGCAAAAATTCGCTGCCATTGCGCATGCTGTTGGTGCATATTTTATGGTGGATATGGCACATATTGCCGGATTGGTTGCTGCTGGACTGCATCCAAATCCAGTGCCATATGCAGATATCGTTACGAGTACGACACACAAAACGCTGTGCGGACCACGTGGCGCATTTATTTTATGCACGGCAGCGCTTGCTGAGCGTATTGATCGTGCCGTCATGCCTGGCGTGCAGGGTGGGCCATTTATGCATGCAATTGCTGCTAAAGCAGTTGCGTTTGCTCAGGCGTGCAAGCCAGAATTTCGTGTTTACCAAGAGCGAGTAATTGCCAATGCACAGTGTTTGGCACATGAGCTTGCGCAGTGTGGTTATCGCATTGTGAGTGGCGGAACGGACACCCATTTATTTTTGATAGATTTGCGTGCCCAAAATTTGACGGGCAAAAGGGCAGAAGAGTTGCTTGCACAGCACCAGATTTATGTGAATCGTAACACGATTCCCTTTGATGACCAATCACCGTTTGTTGCAAGTGGAATTCGTGTAGGAACACCGTTTGTAACGGCGCAAGGGTACGAACGTGATGATATGAAAAAACTTGCACGCAAAATTGATCAGGTGCTGCGCGCATGAAAAATTGGTTGGGTACATATCGGGCAGTTATTGCAAATTTTTTTACCTATGCGGTTGGTGCCGTATTTTTACGCAGTGTGACGGCAATTACCGCACTGATGACACTACGCGTATTAACACCAGCTGAATTTGGCGGTCTAGCGCTGGTCAATACATTTGTTGGTATTTTTCCGCTGGTACTTAATTTGGGGCTGCGGCAATCACTTTTTCTTGAATATTTCCATTTAAATGAAGAAGAACGCTGGTACACAATTAACCATCTCATAATTTTATACGGTTTTATCGCCGTGCCGGTCTTGATTATTGCCTTTATGCATGTTTCTCTGTTACAAAAATATATTTTTTTCAATTCAGTTTCTATCGGTGTCATTGTAGTAGCGTTCATCTACTGTTTTTTGCAATTTTTTTCTGAACTTTACTTGCAAGTTTTGCGCTATCAAATGCGTGCGCTTGCATTAACGGTGATTCAGTTAAGTGCGGCGCTGCTTACTATTTGCGCAAGTATCGTGCTTGTTTTTTGGTTTAAGTTCAAAGTGCTTGGGGTGATTCTTGCAAACACGCTGGGAATTATTTTTATTGTTGCGTGCGCCTGGTACACGTATACGCGCGCGAGTATATACAAAAAAATTTCATTCGTACGGTTGTCACAACGTGCACGATATTTATTTGCGCTTGGTTTGCCGTTTGTGCCAAATATTTTGTTTTCATGGATATTATCATCTGGAAATCGCTGGTTGCTTGCTTATTTAAGCACGATGGACCAGGGGGTTTATGCGCTTGCAGATATGGCTGGGCAAGCGTTTAATTTATGTGTGTTGTATCCCTTAAGCGGTTCATATGTGCCATATATGCTTGAGCAGTATGCAAAGAAGGAAAAACCATTAGCACAACTTGAGCAGCAGAATATGAATGTAATGTGGGGCGCGATGGCGCTGATGATATTTTTGGTAACACTTGCCACGCTGTGTGCCTGGTGGCTCGGTCCGTATCTTTTGCCGACAAGCTATATACATGCGGTGCGTTATGTATGGTGGATTTTGCTGGCAAATGTATTTTTGATGGGGACATATTTTAGTTCCTGTGTGTTGGTTTTTCAAAAAAAGACATGGCTTATTGTTGACATGAATGTTGCTGCAGCGCTTGTGCAAGTAGTAGTTGGGTATCTTTTAATACCAATTTTTGGTATTACCGGTGCCATTGGCGCGCAAGTGTGTGCGTATGGGTTGTTTTTTTATTTGAATTACTATGTATCGCGAAAAATTTATGTATGTTGTTAGATGGTTATTTAATCTAGCGCATAAGTTGCGCACTTTTTCTTTGCGCAAGCATGCAATACATCAGACTAGAAGTATTTCTGCTAAATATGAGCGTGCATTTGTTGTTGTTATTACATCTTACAATAATGAAGCGTATTGCATACAAAATCTACATTCAGTTTTATGCCAATGTTATAACAACTATAGGGTAGTATTTATTGATGATTGTTCGGTAGATTTAACCTGGCAGCGCATTAACGAATTTGTTTGTAATCATAAGCAGGCATCGCGCGTAACGTTGCTGCGAAATCAGAGACGTCGCTATAAACTTGCTAATTTGTATCGAATTATTCATGACTGCCGAGATGACGAGATTGTTATTGAGCTTGATGGTGACGATTATTTAACGCATGAGCAGGTGTTGTCCCATGTAAATGCCATGTATGTCCAATCAAATGCGCTGCTTGTGTATAGCGCATACAAAAACGTTCCTGAAAAATTATCGCGTGAACTAAAAGTTGGTTTTTTTTCATACAAAACGCCATCTATCATAATGCATTATCGTTGGTTTCGTCAGTATCCCTGGATTTATTCTGGTTTGCGCAGCTACTATGCGTGGTTGTTTAAAAAAATTAAAAAAATCGATTTGCTTGATGAAGGCGGTATATTTTTCCAATTGATGTCAGATTTGGCTATAATGTACCCAATGCTTGAAATGGCATCATCGCGTATTGCATATATTGAGGAACCATTATTGATGCGTACAATTGATTCATCAGGAAATGATTTTAAAAAGTATGATAAAAGATATCGTGCGCATATACGGGACATTATTTTGAGTAAAAAAGTTTATGAAAAACTTATCTGAAAAGCTTCGTTCTTGGTGGTATACAGGCAATTTGCATGAATCGCGTTATGAGCGACCCATGGTTTTTATTGTACCGTCATACAATAATGCCTTGTGGTATAGGAAAAATTTAGATTCAATTTTGCAGCAAAAATACAGCAATTTTCGTGTGATTTATATCGATGATTGCTCCATAGATGGTACTGGCGAATTAGTTAAAAATTATCTTGCCGAGCATCCACGTGCGCATTTAGTGAATTTTATAGGCAATGCACAGAGGTTGGGTGTTTTGGAAAATTTATACACAAGCATTCATACTTTGCCTGATAAGGCTATAGTATTAATTGTTGATGGTGATGATTGGCTAGCTCATGACTATGTGTGTTCAATCATTAATCGTATTTACGAAAATGAGCAGGTGTGGTTGACTTACGGAAATTATATTGATTTAAGCGATCGGCCGCATACTTGTTATTCTGTACCCGCTTGCATTATTAAACAATGCCGGTTTCGTAGCTATCATTGGGTTTTTTCTCAATTGCGCACGTATTATGCTGGTTTGTTTAAGCGTATTAAATATGACGATTTGTTACATGATGGTAATTTTTATGCTATGAG
>CAYSPS010000018.1:11606-18650 GCA_964432975.1 uncultured Pseudomonadota bacterium
TTGAAATGGCTGGTGATAGGTTTAAATTTATTAAACAAAAATTATATGTATATAATACCCACAATCCATTAAATGACTTTAAGGTTGACATACAGCTGCAGCAAAGTCTTGCACAGGAAATTAGGCAAAAGCCGAGCTATGCTAAGCTTGATCGATTATTTTAATTTTTTTTATTAGTTTTATTAGCTGCTCTGGGGCTTCTTTAATTTCACTGGTTACGGTGATGGTCGGGTGCGCAAGCGCATGCGCATGTGCATTCAAGCGTTGATGGGGATCATGTTTAAGTATCAATGGAATTATAAGCGCCGGTTTTTCAAAAAACGCAATTTCTGCCAATGCGCCGGCGCCGGCGCGTGAGACAACCAAATCAGCGGCGCAGAAAAGTGGTGCCAGGTCCGCGACATAGTCAAACACGATTGTTGGTATGTTGTGCTCCTGATACCAGGAGCACAACGTGACGAGATTATTTTTGCCAGTTTGATGAATGACCTGTATTTTGTTCGCAAGGGCTGGTTCTTGCTCTACGCATTTTTGCATGAGTTTATTAAGTTCTTGCGAGCCCTGTGAGCCGCCTAATATAAAAACGGTGAATTTTTGTTGATCAAAGTTGAGGCGTATACGCGCCTGTTCTTGAGAAATTTTTTGCTCTGGCTTAAAGCGTACCGGATATGATTTAAGCGTGCATGTTTTAAAACATTTTTTCGTTTGAGGGTAACAGATATTAATTTCTTGCGCATGTTTTGCTAACCATGCCGTTGTTTTACCGGGAAGAGCATTGAGTTCCCAAAGTTTTAAAGGAATACCAAGCATGCGCGCTGCATAACACACGGGGATCGCGGTGTAGCCTCCGCTGGTTATGATGTGTATAGGGCGCATACGCACGAAAATATACAGGCTTTTTATAAACGTCCAACAAAATTGCGCAGCAAAAAGTGGGTAGAGGTAGATTTTTTTGTATGGAAATTTATTAAGCGTGGTTGTGTAACGCTTGGTAATAATTGGGTCTTGCGTGAGTTGTTGCGAAAGATGATCGCGACTTGTAAAAAAAATTATCGTATCAGTCGGATTTTTTTCTTTATGCGCATGTGCCAGTGTTAAACAGGGTGTAATATGACCGCCAGAATGGCCAGCAACAAAACAGATGCATTGTTTCATGACTGGCGTGTGTAGTAGCAGCGGGTGAGAAATTGTTCAAGGGCGGTGCGTAAATCTGTATCAACAATGGCATTGAGTGCACGTTTTTCTTGTTGGTTTAGTTGAGGACGTGCACGAGTTTTATGCGTTATGGTGTGTGTCGTGGAAGTGGTTTTTATGGTTAAGGGAATGGCATGTTTAAAGCGAATTTTTTTAATATATGGTTGTGGGAGCGTTTGATTAATTTTATTGAGGAGCAAATCTGATAGTAAATACAGCTCTTGCATCCACGTAGAGTTGCACACGCGTACAAAAATTGCATCACCTTCAATTTTTTCCACGCTGATACGACTTGCAAGTGGGCCCATAATGGTTGGCCATTCAGAGATCACTCGCATTTTCCAATCAGCCGTACGCTTGAGCACGCCATTGAGAATACTGCCGATCTGCGTCATACGATTCCTATTAAAAAGTTTTGTTGTGGTTTTTAGTCTACTGCGCACGTTGGGCAATGCAAGTATTTTTTACTATAGTCGTCTATAAGCTAGACAGGCAGAGTTCATTGTGTGTATGTTAACGCCTGAGGCATCATAAAATTTATAAGAAGGAGTTGTATGTTGCTCTATTTTAATGAATTTTTCTGGGAACTGCTGTCGATTTTATCCCTGACTCTCTTTGGGCTCTTTTGGCTTATTGAAAAGATTTCTCATGAGCGATATCCAGAAACAACGCTTGTTGGCTTACTTATTATAACTGCAGCAGCGCTTGTGCTGTGGGTAAAGTTTGAACTTGTGGTGCCAGTGTATTGGGTTGGCGCACTGGTTAACTTGATTTTGGCAGCCGCCATGTCGTGTATAGGCGTGCATTTTTTGGTGCTTATCATACGTGCTTGTCGTATCGGTGTGCCTCGATTTGTTGAACGGACCGGTATTGCTTTTGCGCTCATTATGGTTGCTTTCTATGGTGTTTATTTGTACACCGTTGCAATGCCAATGCAGTTTATTCGATTCGATCAAACGGTCAATGCACTTATTCGACCATTTTGGATGATCGTGATTTTAACGTTGTTAGCGCGTTGGCATGTGCGTCGACGTTAGCTCATACCAGTGTAAGTACAAATCGCGCAAATATATTTTTGAACTGCCCGGCATGGGTGGTTGGCTGATGAGCTTTTGTATGTGTGTAACAAAGCACTGCGCCGGATATGCGCCAGTAAGTGCTTGCTTACTAAAATGTTCAAAAAGTGCATTAATAAATATGCGTGTATCATATTCAGTAAGCGCTCCTTTATCAAGCGCTGTGAGAAAAAGTGATGGATCTTTTTGTTCGTTTGTAAAATGCGCAAAGAGTGCTGCGTGTGTCATTTGCGCAGTGCGTACGGTATCAAGATAGATAAGATGGCAACGTGAGCGGATCGTTGGCGCAATCGCCTCAAGTTCTTGCGCAAGAAAAATAAAATAATAACCGGCAGGGGGTTCTTCAATCGATTTGAGTAATGCATTTGTACATGCATCATTGAGACGATTTGCATGATTAAAGACAAAAAAGAAATTTTGTTCTGGGTCTTGTGCAAACGTGATGCGCGCAAAAAGCGGCTCAAGCAGTTCACGTGTATACGACGTTTCTGGCTCAAACCATAAAAGTGCGTGATGGTGCATGTGCGCAATGGCAGTGCACGTTGGGCATGTTCTACATCCACCAGCAGCACACTGCTGTTCTTGTATGTGCGTAATTGCCCATACACGCGTGTGTTCTGGTTGACCTATAATCAAGTGAGCCGGGATACTCATGGTTATTTTTTCTCAAAAATAAGAATTGCATCAGAAATAGGGCGTTCTTCAATTTTTACTGGCGTATTAGTGCTACTTCCTGATGGAATATTTTTTATGATATTTTCAATTACCATTGTTGAATCACCGCCACCACCAAGATTGAGGGCGTTGATGCACCTACGTTTATGAAGATATTCTGCAAGTTCAGTAAGCGTCATGCCATCAGCACCTTTATGCCGTCCTTCAACGACAACACATACCCATTCGTTATTTTCTGTGAGGCCAACGGCGGTTCGTGGATGCCGGTTGCAAACAAGCCACAGTGCTTGTTGAAGATCTTTAAAATTTGCAGAAATCTCATCAGCAAGCCCGATAATTTTGCGACCAGTAGAAATTTCTGTGATTAGTTCTTGTTCGGTACATGGACGATTGTTTTTGATGAGTGTGCCGGCGCCATTAACGCAATATGTTGTATTTTCTGAAAAAAATTTTTGCCAGGTTCCATTTATACACACCATGAACTGCAACGCAACCGATGCTTCGCAGCAAAGCTCGTGCATGTTTGATATTCTTTCTTGCGCTAAAGAAATAACATAACCACTGTGTGGAATTTTGTTATCTAGTGCGGTGATTTTATTATTAACGATAACAAGATTTAAATTATTGTTCGGTGCATCGATGTATTTTCCATAGTATTTATTAAAAAACACAACTTCACCTTCGACGCATGGTTGATTTACTTTGTCTATAAGAATTTTTTCATCGGCAATGGTAAGTATCCATTGTGTTTTGCATTGACAGATTTGCGCGTCTGCACCAGTATTCCAAACAAGCGTGCCGCGCTCTAAGCCTGGGTCTGAGAAAATTTCCTCTTTTATTTTAAGTAAACCGATTGAGTTGCCATTGCGCAGGCCACCACGACGAAAAAAACCGGCATTGATACCAGCGATAGCTTTGAAACGTTGTGTTATTGATGAAAGTGTTTCGCGCTGTTCGCGTGCGTGTGCCAAACGAATATCGCATTGTAGCGGATTTACCGTAAAGATATGTATACGGTTGGGTACCGGCTGATCAAGTACTTCTAACTTATAGGTCCATCCATTACTCAACAAATTTATGTATAAAAATATGCATAAATATAAAAATTTGTTCATAAAGTCTATTTTTTATTTTTGTATTATTTTGTTCTTTTTAAGCCAGTTTAAAAGGATTGTTCGTGTCTCGTGCGCGAGCTCTTGTGGTGTATGCATGCCATCGAGCGTTCTGACGCGTTTTTTGTCGGCGAAATATTTTTCATATCCCTGCGCAATGCGTGTCATAAATGCGGCACGTTCTGTTTCGAAGGTGCTGAGTTTTCCTTTGCGCGCGACAAGCCGCTCATGCGCGACCACGGTGTCAATTTTGAGAAAAAACGTGATATCTGGTTGACGGTTTGCCATTGCCCAGGCATTAATGCGCTCGACCATGCCGATATCAAGTCCGCGCCCATAGCCTTGGTACATGACCGAGGAATCTGCCATGCGATCGCACAGCACAAGTTTTTTTTGTGCCAATGCGGGGGCAACAATTTCAGCAACATGTTGTGCGCGATCAGCAGCAAAAAGTAAAAATTCTGTTTTTGGATCAAGAGGTGTTTGTTGGTACTGAACGATTTCATGCATGCGTTCGCCGGCGGTGGTACCACCGGATTCTTTAGTGAAAATAAGGTCAAAGTCTGCGCGCAATTCTTGCGCGAGTTGCTGGGCGAGTGTGGTTTTGCCACAGCATTCGATGCCTTCAAACGTTACCAATATGCCGCGTGTGAGTTTTGTCATTGAAATTTTGTTATAGGAACTTTATTGTGCTTTGGTATACTAAACGCTCAATAGTATACCATTTATGCAAAAAAATCATGATATATAAAGTCGTGCATGTCAGCTCAAGCTTGCAAATGGGCGGTGCTGAAAATTCTCTTTTTCAACTTGTGCGTGGTTTACAGCCGCGCGTAAAACAAGAAGTAATTTGTTTTAAAGCAGGTCCATTTGTTGAGCGTATTCGTGCATTAGGTGTCCCGGTTCATGTAGTGACAGGTGCATGTTGTTCATACGATTTTGTTTTTTTATGGCGTTTATGGCGCATATTTAAAAAAACTAAGCCAGATATTATTCACGCGCAATTGTGGTTGGCGAATTTTTTTGCGCGATGCTATGGTAAGTTATGTCGTATTCCAGTTGTGTGTGCCATTCATTCGCCACTTAATCAAAACAGCAAAAATACGTGGCTGCGCAGTATGCTTGATCGCTATACGTTGCGCTGGGCTGATAAAATTATTTTTGTTGCACATCATTTGGCATCTTCGACGGCAATAACGCGTTTGGTGCCGGCACATCGCACGGTAATTATTGAAAATGGGGTTGATCCACACTACTTGCATGCGCGTGCACAAATTTCTCGAGTTCCGCGAGAAGCGTATGAATTTTGTGCAAATCACTTTGTGCTAGGAACGGTTGGACGATTGGTGGATGTAAAAAATCATCGCGTATTGATTGATCTGCTTGCGCGTTTGCATGTTCAAGAACCAAAAATACGCTTGCTTATCATAGGCGATGGTCCATTAAAAGAATCATTACTTGCGTATGCACGTGAGCGTGGCGTGTTTGCATATATGAAAATTATCAGCGCCGTGGCGCTTGAATATTATGAACTATTTGATGTTTTTTTACTGCCGTCACATGCCGAGGGGCTCTCGCTTGCGTTGCTTGAAGCAATGAGTTTTATGGTTCCCGTTATTGTTGCACCACAGGCGGGCGCTGGAGTTATTGATCATCAAAAAAATGGGTATGTTACAACGTTTTTCACTCCAAGCGTAGATGCTGTTATTGTTGATCTGATGCATGATGACAAACTGCGGTATGCGTTGGGACGCGCTGGTTATCAAACCGTGCTTGAGCGTTTTTCTTGGCAAACGATGGTTCATTCTTATGAGGCACTTTTTTTACGCATCAAAAAACAAGAATTTGATTTTTGATAAAATTTTAGATACCATAAAGATACTAAGATGATACTAATGTGATAACCTCCATTTCCCCTATCCGTGACGCAAGTCTGGGTGGGGGTTTTCCTTTTCATAAAAGGAATATTCGTGCGTAAAATATTACCCGTTTTTCAGCAGGGGCGATTTTTCCACCATGTATTGGAACATCAACCCGCTATTTGGCGGCCGTCATTGGTGATGTATCTTGCGCGACTTATGCGCTCAATGTGGCGGTCTGATGCACCATTGGCGTTCGCGTCTGAACCGAAAAATATTTTGGCAGGCACCGATTGCCAAGATAAAATTACGGTCTCATGGGTTGGGCATGCAACTTTTTTAATCCAAACAGGAAATGTCAACATATTAACTGATCCGATTTGGGGGCCAGCAACATGGTTTTTTAAACGTGCGATGCCGCCGCTTATATCGCTTGAGTGCTTGCCGCCGATTCACCTCGTGCTTATTTCGCATAATCATCGTGATCATTTAGACGCATCGACCATCGTACAATTAAAAAAGCTAAATCCAGCACTTGAATTTTTTGTACCCCTTGGTGATAAGTTATGGTTTGATCGCCGTGGTATTGACCGTGTGCATGAATTCGCGTGGTGGCAAAAACGCGCATGTGCTGACGTGACCTGCAGTTTTTTGCCTGCGCGGCATTGGTCTGGTCGCGGTTTGTTTGACCGCAATCGGTCACTTTGGGGGAGTTGGATGATTCAATCACCATCAACGACGATATATTTTGCAGGTGATACTGCGTATTGGCGGCATTTTGCGTGTATTCGCCATTATTTTTCATCAATCGATGCGGCGCTTATGCCCATTGCACCACATCATCCCTGGGAATTTATGCGACACGCGCACTTAAATGCCGAGTTGGCCGTGAAGGCCTTTTTTGAACTTGGTGCGCGTTATTTTGTGCCGATGCATTGGGGAACATTTAAATTTGGTATTGAAGATATCCGGTCAAGTGTAGCGCAGCTTGAAAAAGCCTGGCGCAAGTATCAACCCACGCACGTATCATTTGTGCAAAAAAAGGAGCAGCTTTTGTTGCCCAACTTATCTTAAAATAACGCGAACTCGACATAAGAGTTAAACAAAATAAAAAAATGAACTACTCTT
>CAYSPS010000019.1:0-16486 GCA_964432975.1 uncultured Pseudomonadota bacterium
AAGAGTAGTTCATTTTTTTATTTTGTTTAACTCTTATGTCGAGTTCGCGTTAACAAAGTATGGGGCATAGGGCGTTGTTGGTTTTTCTGGCAGGTTACCTTGGGCTGGAAACCAAATTTTTATCATTAATTCCCGATAAGGGTGCGCCGGGTCATCGCTGTAAATTTCTTTGCGCGACGTATCAATCCAGTGATATTCTTTGGTGCCAACGGCATATGGGCCAGTTGGTTTTGGAAAATAAAATGGTGGCTGAAACCATAAAAGGTAACTTACGGGTCCGGCAGCCAAAAGTACAATGGTAGTGGCAAAACAAAGAAAATATATAAATATTTTCATAGTGTTTCTTTTTTTAAAATAAATCAGAGTGCGTTCCCGTACGCGCAAGTATAATTTCTTTAGAAAGGGTAAACCACTAGTTTGACTAGTAGGACTCACCAGGCACGGCCTTGAGCTGTAGTTTTGGATGACGTTGTTATAAACTTTCATGGCTTGACGGTCATGAAAGGCAATTATGACAACATCATCCTATGAAAGTCTAAGTCATTCGAGATGGGACTGCAAATATCATGTGGTCTTTGTTCCGAAGTACAGAAAGAAAGCAATGTACGGCAAAATACGAGAGTTTTTGCGTGAGACATTTTACGAATTGGCGAGGCAAAAAGGGTGTGAGATTGTTTCAGGCAGCCTGGTCCAGGATCACGTTCATATGTTATTGCGCATACAACCGAAGTACTTAGTAGCAGAGATTGTTGGCTATTTGAAGGGGAAAAGCGCGATAGCAATAGCCAGAAAGTTTGGCGGAAGAAGACGCAACTTTAACGGTGAAAGCTTTTGGGCCAGAGGGTACTCTGTTTCGACAGTTGGATATGATCAAGAAAATATTAAAGCCTACATAAGAAGCCAGGAACAATTAGAAGGCAAAGGTTTTGATGAAAGCGGAATTTTTTGAGATTTTGTAAGTAAAACTGGCAGTCTTTGAGACTGCTCACAGACCGTCAAGCCTCCCGCTTTGCGGGGGCGTTATGACTCTATCTGAAAAACTTGTGAAAAGACGAATGGTGTTGCCAATATATACAAGCTATACTAACAATATTAAGCTTTGCAAAAGGTGAAAATATGCGTCTTGTTGAGAAAGCTATTTCTAACCAGGAATTTAAAACTATAGCCGACAAAAACTTTGGACATTTGGTTAAAGCCGTTGTTGATCTTGAAAAAGAGATTATGGCTATTGATGCTGAACTACACGCTGACTTGGAAGAATTTTTGTTAGAACAGGGTTCTCAACAAGAGCATTTGTGGGGCATTAATATTCATCCGGATAGTGTTTTACGTGATGGTTGGATTGAGTTTGATTCAATGATTAATTTACGGCCCTCACAAGGCAATAAAAGTCGCGGTGTAGATGACCCCCAAATTCGTGAACGCATAATACAACTTGTGTACAAATTGGTAACAACATGACTTTTATTCACAAAGAACTTGCCGCTGGACGGTGGTTTAGGCTTTCTTTAATGGAGCAGTTGGCAAATGTTGGCAGTGATATTGAACGAACCATCTCGTGGAAAAATAAAGGAAATCTTGAATATAGTGCACAGGCCTTTGAACGAGCGCTTGAGCTCATTGATTTGACGGTTGCTGATCCAAAAAATAAAAGGCGATTGCGCGAAATTTTGCGTGCGCGTGAAGCATTGGTTGATCACTTTGTGTATGACAACGAATATAATTCAACTGATGAGTCCTGGCAAAAATATTTTTATGCTTTTGCCTATGCAGCCGCGCTACAGCGTGGAAGATAATTTGTTCGTGAAAAATGTATATGATTCGTTCTCGCAGTCTTTGCAATCTCAAGTAGACAGTGAGGACGAGATTCCGGCTGACGAAGTTTTTAAAGATATTGATAAAAAATATGGAAAGGTTGGCGCTATCATTCGCGGATGTCGTGCTCGTGATGGACTTACTCAGAAGCAACTTGCTCGCAGACTCAGGATTCATCAGGTTCATATTTCGCAAATCGAAAATGGAAAGCGCGTAGTTGGCAAGAAGTTAGCGCAAAAACTTGCTCAAGTATTTAATACTGATTATCGTTTGTTTCTGTAAAATTCTGCCTATGGATTTTGGCAAAAATATTTTTATGCTCTTGCCTATGCAGTTGCGTTAAAGCGCGGCCGATAATTTATCTGAGAGTGTAGCTGATGCCTTTAACAAAAAAGTACAACTTTTTGATCGTGTGCCGTCGATAATTTTAGAAAAATTCGGGTTTTTATGTAAACTAGAGGTGCATTTTTGGTAACAAACTTTATGATGGTGATTTGGGCCCACATTCTATTTTTGGCGCCGCAAAATGAAGAAAAAACCCTTGGTAGATAATAAACAAATACTGAATATTGCATTACTGCAAATATCACCGCATGAAAGCACACAAGACAATTTAATTGTTGGTTTGTCTGCATGTGAGCGGGCGCGTCAGCATGGCGCTGATTTAGTGTTATTTCCTGAGCTTTGGCAGGTTGGGTATCAAAAAGAGTTATTTATTTCTGAAGATGCGATTAATCGCGAAAACGATTTTGTAAAAAGTTTTTGTGCTAAAGCACGTGAACTGAAAATGGCAATTGCTGTTACGTACTTGGGCAAAACCGCATCAAAACCAACTAATACTGTTGTACTTATTGACCGGACCGGAACCATTATACTTGAATATGCCAAAGTGCATCTGTGCGATTTTCTGGGCGGTTCTGATTGTGCCCTGAGTGCCGGAAAAGATTTTTTGGTTGCGCAATTGCAATATGCCGGTGGTACCGTGTGCGTGGGTGCGATGATTTGTTTTGATCGAGAATTTCCCGAAAGCGCACGTGTTCTTGCCAAACAGGGCGCTGAAATTATTATTGTGCCAAATGCGTGTTGTTTGGCTCATGATGTCGAGCTTGGTGATGTTCGTTTGCAACAAATTCGTTCGCGTGCATTTGAAAATATGGTTGTCATGGCCGTTACCAATTATCCGGCGCCACGTTATGACGGCAATTCATGCGTGTGCGCGGCCAATGGTTCTTTTGTGTGCAAAGCTGGTGAGCGTGAAGAAATAGTTCTCGGGCAGGTTGACGTAACAGCGCTGCGTGAATGGCGACAAAAAGAGGTTTGGGTCGCCGATAAAAATTCAATGTGGTTTAAATGAAAAAAATATTTCTTATGACCATCGTTTTTCTGGTTACTGTTAGTGCGTGGTGTTTTGTGGTTTCTCCATGGCTTAATCGTGTGCCGCCTATCAATGAAGCAACCAAAACGTGCTTGATAACCGGAGCATCTTCGGGCATTGGTTATGAAATTGCACGTGAAATGGTCGCGCGTGGTTGGAAAGTAATCGGTGTGGCACGTCGTGAGGAGAATCTCAAAAAAGTTGCACAAAAACTTGGTGACTCATTTACTTTTTATGTGTGCGATACAAGCAAACCAGAGCAAGTACGCGCAGTGAGTGAGCAGATTAAGAAAGATAATTTTAAGCCAACACTCTTTTTCTTGAATGTTGGAGTTGGCACGATCGAACAACCTTACGTCGCGATGTTTAATGCGCACAAACAGATGTTTGATACAAATTATTTTGGCGTTATTACTTGGGTTGATGAATGGTTGAGCTTTGTAAAAGCGCTTAGTGGGGGAACATTTGTGGCAACGTCGTCTGTTGCAGCACTCTTTTCCGGTCCTTGCGCCGCCGGTTACGGTGCAAGTAAAGCCGCACTTAACGCGAGCTTTAAGGCACTCCGCCTGCGTTATCGTAAAGATAAGATTGGTTTTGTGGTTGTTATGCCCGGCCCGGTGGCAACTGATATACTAAAAACGGATAAACCATTACCGTTTACCCATCAACCTACGGAAGAGGCGCATCATATCGTGCAAAGAGTTTTTGCAGGCAAAAAACAAATTGAGCCATCGTGGTATTATTCAAGTGTTGTCCGGATACTTACCTGGTTGCCTGATGCATTGGTACTCAAAATGCTCAACTGAAGCGCTTGATCCGCAAAATAAGCAATTGTTAGCAATGCTTTTGCACGATTTGAATGCGGCAGGGGTGACGATTGGGCTGTGCAGCCACGATTCGCTCTTGATTAAGTCATTACTTGATCAGGTCTATTTTTTAGAAAACGAAACTATTGTTGAGCATGCTGATTTTAAAAAGGGTGCATGCCTATGCAGTGGTCATATTGAAACATTTTTGTCACATTAACCGTACGGAGTGCAATCATGGAAAAAACAAAACTGCTGTATTTGAATAATTTTAAGCAATACATCTGCGATGCGCATGTTTTAGAGATCACGCAAGATCAAAATAATTGGGTTGTTGTTTTAGATCAGACAGTTTTTTATCCCCAAGGTGGTGGGCAACCGTGTGATCAGGGAACAATTACGGGCAAAAATTCAGTTTTTATCGTAACCGATGTGCGCCTGCTTGATGGTATCGCCAGACACAAGGGTACTTTTAATGGCCAACCGTTTGATGTTGGTGAGCCAGTAACGTGTCAGATTGATCAGGTACGTAGAATTCTTGATAGCCGTATTCACTCTGCAGGGCACGTAATTGATAAAGCACTTTTTGAGCTCGGTTACACCTGGGCACCCGGCAAAAGTTACCACTTTCCTAATGGTCCTTATGTTGAATACCATGGTAGTTTAGCTGGCATTGATGTTGCAAAGTTAAAGGCAGATATCGAACAGCTGTGCATGAAGTGGTGTACACAAGGGTTGGCTGTTGTAGCACATGTGGCTGACAAAAAACAGGCGCTGCAAGATGAACAGCTCAAGCGTCGCTGTCCATTTATTGCTGATTTGCCAGAAGAGAAACCGATTTATGTGATTTCTTATGGGAACAATTTTGCAAGCCCGTGCAGCGGTACACATGTTGCAGATGTTTCTGAAATCGGGAGCATCACGATTCGTAAGATTAAAGAATCAGATGGCGTTGTTCGTATTTCATACGATGTAAAACGTGACTAAATTTTGCCAATAAGTTTCATATATTGTACGTTTTTTGTAAGCAGGTAAAAAATTAGTAAAGCATGGAATAATGAAATATTCATACTTTTTTCTTTGTATTTTTTTGACCGTTAGTTATGCAACGCATGCGATGTACAAGGTTCCTGATAAAAATCAGAAAAAGTGGGCAGTGCTCACCTTTTTGCAGCACGTGCTTCCCATAGTATTTCGACAGAGTCGGTGCGAAATGCAGGGATTGGGCGATAGTCCCTCGACACAGTGGTTGGCAGACAGTGAGCGTGACTGGCAGTCTATTTGTTGTCCGTCAGCAGCGGGGCTTTCTGTTCGCATTTAGCGCAAATACTTTAACGTGTAAAATCGATATGTTGTTTTTGGCTATAAAGTGCAAAAGATTGACCGTTTATCGCACGATCTACGGCTAAAATACCATCAAGATGATCATATTCATGTTGTAATAATTCAGATAAATCACCAGTAAGTTCCCACGTATGATCTTGCCAATCAAGATCTTTAAATGCGAGTGTGATTTTTGCATGTCGCCTTACCTTAACAAGCAGGTCGGGAAATGACATGCAATCATCCCAAAGTTCGATAAGTTCGGGGCTTTTGTAGGTGAAAGTTGGATTGATGAACACAACTGGCTTGTCAATATGCATGTACAAAAGTCGCTTCATGACTCCGATTTGTGGTGCAGCAATAGCACGGCCACGGTGGTATTGCGTGCGAAAATCCATCATTGCCGTGTGCAATTGATCAATAATTGGTTGAAGCGTTTTGTATTCATCTTTTGAGATAGATGCAGAAACTTTACGTAATTGCGGATTGCCTAACAAGAGAATGGTTGGTTTTGGCATAACAAGCCTTTTATATGTATAATGAAAGTGAAATAGAAAAGAATTACTTTTATTCTATGCCGTTGATTGTTCTTGTCAAAGGTTGAGATATGGATTGTTTGGAATAAGTATGCATATAGATGAAACATTTGGCATTATTCCCTTGAGAAAAGTGACGGCACAATGGGAGGTTTATTTGATTCAGCATCGTACTTTGTATTGGGGTTTTCCCAAAGGACATCCTGAACCGGGTGAAACGCCACATGCAACAGCGGTGCGTGAATTAAAAGAAGAAACAGGCCTGACGCTTGTTCGCTTTTTATTAGGCGAGACGCTTCTTGAAGAATTTTTTTTTGAAAAAGCTGGACGCAAAATTTTAAAAAAAGTTTATTATTTTTTGGCCGAGGTTACGGGGCAGGCTCAAATTATAGATGAAAAAGAAATTGTTTCTGGAACATGGGTGCCAGTAGCGCGCGTTTCGTCTATCATGACGCATGCAAGCGGTAAAGCATTGGGTAAAACAATAGAAGAATTAATACATAAATTTAATTGATAAGCTGAATAGTCTACTGAGCCTGTGAATTTCTTTATGACAGTTATGGGGTTTGCGTTGTTGAGATTGTATGCCATGTGCGGTGTTTGTTTATCTCTTCTTTGGCGCGAAACGCTTCTTCTAAATCGATATCACAGCGATTAGCGATAGCGCAGATGTAAATTAAAATATCGGCAAGTTCCTCGCCAATAGTACCGATACACGATTTTTGATCGATATTGAGTCGTTGGTTTTTGCGTATTGCCTTAAAAAGTTCGCCAATTTCTTCACCGAGTAATAAACATTTTTGCATGACGTTTTGATCGACAAAACCACGTTCTATTTCAAGTTCTTGGACATATTTTTGAAAGTCGTGCAAGGTTGGTTTTGGTAATAACTTTGGCATAGGAAAACCTTTGTTTTTGAATTGGATAGACTTCTTTCGAAGTATCGAGATTTATGGACTTACGCGTAATTTTTAAAATTGTTAATGCACAAATTGCAAGCATCGACTCCAGCGTACGCGACGCCAGAAATCAATTGGGTGTCTGAGCAAGTCGATGATCATCCACGATTCATCGCTGTCGCTTGACCAAATTCTAAACAAAATGCGGCCATGAATAAGATGCTTTTTAAGCGGTCCCCACGCACGTGAATCATAACTCCCACGACGATTGTCGCCCATTGCCCAGTACTCGTCTGGGCCAAGTGTTACTTCAAATACGTCATAAGGTCGTTCATATGGCGTTCCAGCATAGGCATTTTCTTGATTTGGTTCATGTGGAGGTTTGAGCGCATCAGTGCCGGCCATGTTCGCATATCGCTTGCCCAACAACACTTGTTCACGCGTTAAGCGGTAATATGGTTGATCATTATAATCGATTCCTGGCACGTACGTTTTATGACCAAAAGCTGGCGATCGTGACATGTCATATGTTGCAATAAGTGGGTATTGATTTAAATATGGTTCATCCAATTTAACGCCGTTGCGGTAAATAACCGGCATACCATCTTCGATGACGCCTTTAATGTGGTCTCCTGGTTTGCCAATAACGCGTTTGGTCCAATTGGTTACATTATATGGGTAACCCACATATTGTTGCCACCACCGAATAATCGGGTTGGATGAGTATGGATATGATGGATCGTTAAATGAAATGATTTCACCATATGCAGGTCCTCTAAAATATGGTGTTAATTTGTCGGCAAAAAAACCTTCACCGACTAACAGGGTTGTTTCCATTGAACCAGTTGGCACTTTGTACAAGCCAAAAATAACGGTACGAATGGCAAATGCAATGGGAATAATAACGATTAATGATTCAAAAAAATCAGCTGTTTTCGATTTTGGTCGATTGTACCATGCAATAATTTTTCTTATCACGAGACCTCCCAATTATGATCTTTGTACTAGTATACAAAGATTTTATGGCTAAAAATACTATTATTTGCGGCGAGTGCATGAGTTTACGCTGTTTATGATAATATAACTATTGGGTTTTTTATGAAAAAAATTTTCAAAAAAGTATGGCTTGAATATTTTGAACAAATTTTATCTGGAAATAAAAAATTTGAGTTACGCCTTGCCGATTTTGATGTTCAAGAAGGAGATATGCTCGTTTTGCAAGAATGGGACCAGCACAAACAAGAATATACTGGCAGACAGGTGAGCGTTAAGGTGACGTATGTCTTGCACACAAAAGATTTGCAATTTTGGCAACCCTTAGAAATAGAAAAATATGGCTATCAGGTTGTTCAGTTTGATATTCTTACTGCAGAAAAACGAAGCGCGTACCGGCCTAAAGGCCGGTGTATCGCGCGAAATTCTTCGGAGCCAGAAATTGCGTCATTCATCCCCAGGCTTGAAAAGCCATTGGGTATTCTGGCGAAGTAGAATAAAAATTAATGGATTAGAAGTATGTGGACGTACATTTTTATCGTAGGAATTGGTGGCTTTTTGGGTTCGGCAGCACGGTTTATATTAACCGAGTTTGCAACACTTATATCACCTTCGTTTCCTTTGGGTGTTGTACTCGTTAATTTTATTGGCTGTTTTTTGGCTGGTTTTGCGTTATATAGCATTGCTCCGGGTAAAATTTTTGATCCCTCAATGCGGCACTTTCTCAACACTGGTTTTTTAGGTGCTTTTACGACTTTAGCTGCATTTATGTATGATGCGGTAGTGTTTTTTGAACATAGAGATTATGTGTTGGGGGTTTTAAACATCGTGATTAACGTAACGCTTGCCTTGGTTGGGGTGCTTTTGGGGCGCTGGTGCGCACTCATATTGTTTGGGCGCTGAATATGATTAATACAATTTCTGGCACGATAACGGCAATTTTTGAACAAGCTGTAGTACTTGATGCGCCTGCGCTTGGTATGTCTTTTATGGTAGCTACACCACGTCCGGAAATTTTTGCAAAAGCCCCGGTAACATTATTTACGCACGTGCATTGGAATCAAGAACAAGGGCCGTCGCTGTACGGTTTTCAAACAGTTGCTGAACGTGATGCATTTGTTGTGTTGTTGGGATGTTCCGGTATTGGTCCTAAAGTAGCTCTCGCATTGCTACAAGCATTGCGACCACATGAACTTGCGCAGGTAATGAGAGTGGCTGATCATAAAACATTAGCGCAGGTAAAGGGTATTGGTACCAAAAAAGCTGAACATATGATTGTACACTTGAAAGATAAACTTGATCAGTTTTATGGCACAACTGGCGAAAGTTCTCCGACGGTGCCCCCTGCAGTACTTGCACAAGTGGCAGAGGTGTTATATTCGCTTAATTATTCGCGCCAAGAAGTGCAGCATGCCCTTGCATACGTGCGCGAACAGACTGTTGAGACGCCAGCATCTTTTGATGTGCTCATGCGCACGACGCTTGCATTTTTGTCAAAAAGGCCCTAGATTTTTGTCTCTTGTGCAAAATAAATGTATTGCGGTATGTTGTGGGCTATGATGCAACCGCTTACAATTGCTTTTGTGACAAACAATTATACCCCTTATTCTGGTGGTGTTGTTAGTTCAATTTGTTCTTTTAGCACACAATTGCGCGCCTTGGGGCATCATGTGTACATCATAACGCTGGATTTTACCGGTGCGCCCAGTGAACCTGATGTTATTCGCGTATCATGTCCCATAAAATTTATGTATAAACATAATCCAATGGCAATTCCATGGTGCATGCACCAAGAACTTGAAAGTATTTTCGCGCGCATACGGCCCGACATTGTGCATACACAGCATCCATTTTTGTTGGGTGATGCTGCAGCATGTGTGTGTAAAAAAATGCATATCCCTGTGATTTTTACGTTTCACACCCTGTATCACCATTATGTACATTATATTCCATTGCCTCGTGTGCTGGTGCAGTCACAGGTTGATCGACGTGTTACGCAGTATTGTCAAAGTATGGATGCGATTATTGCACCAAGTGAATCAGTACGTGCGTGGTTGCAAGCACATCAAATAATCACACCAACATATGTGCTTGCAAGTCCATTGTTGCCAGTATTTGTGCAACAGTTAGCAAGTTTTGCGTATAAAACCTCACATAAGATTTTTAATCTGGTGTGTGTTTCTCGGTTTGTACATGAAAAAAATTTATTTGTATTACTTGATCTTATGCGCGCATTCCATGCGCAATCCGTGAAATTAACTCTTGTTGGTTTTGGTTACTTGGAACAAGAACTGCGAAGTTATGCGTATCGTACATGTGGCCTAACGCCGGAACGTGTTATTTTTGTTGTGCGGCCAAGCAAACAAGAGTTATGTGTACTTTATCGATATGCAGATGCGTTTGTTTTTTGCTCACAAACCGAAACACAAGGGCTTGTATTGCTTGAGGCAATGGCCGCTGGAACGCCTATTGTTGCGCTTGTTGGCTCTGGCCAAAATGATTTGGTACGCGATGGGGTTAATGGGTTTTTAGCGCACACGCCAGAACATTTACGTGCTATTATTTGTACGCTTATGGGTAATCGTGAATTGCATAAAAAGCTTCAATATGGCGCGTGGGCAACAGCACACTTGTATACGCCAGAAATATTAACGCAACGGTTGCTTGCGTGTTATCAAAATTTCTTATAGAAAGACATATAAAAGGCTTACAAAAATTTTTCTTGAAAGGTACACTTGAATAAAAATTATCGTGATAAAAATTTAATTTTTTAACCAAAGGATTAGGGGTGTTGTCAGGTTATATTCAGGTTGAGCCATCTGGCCCACTTTCAGGAAGTGTACGTGTTGCTGGAGCAAAAAATTCTGTGCTTGTGAAGCTTGCTGCGTGTGTATTGGTTGATGGTGAATCGGTGCTTACGAACGTACCGGCTTCTGCAGATGTTTTTTACATGATTCGATTGTTAGAAAAGATTGGTGCGCGCGTCATTTTTGATCAAGATACCAAGACAGTGCATGTTGATGCTCGTAGTATTAATGGATGTATTGTCGATCCAGAGATTATGCGCAAAATGCGAGCTTCAGTTTTGCTGATGGGGCCACTGCTCGTTCGTTTGGGCCGTGTTCAGGTTGGGTTACCTGGCGGTTGCCCTATCGGTGCCCGTCCTATTGATTATCATTTGCAGGCTTTTTCACGTATGGGTGTTCATATACAGCAACAGGGCAATATGCTTAGCGCCCAAACTGAAAAATTAACACCGGCTGATATTGTTCTTGAATATCCAAGTGTAGGGGCGACTGAAAATATTTTGCTTGCCGGTGTGTGTACGTCTGGAACAACGACCATTGTCAATGCTGCATTAGAACCAGAGGTGCTTGATCTGATTAAGATGCTTAATAATGCCGGTGCACGCATTACTATTGCACCAGCTGCTACAGTGGTCATAGAAGGCGGTTCTTGTCTGCATTCATTTGCGCATGAAATTATGCCAGATCGTCTTGAGGCGGGAGCGCTTCTTTTGGCAGGTGCCATTACTGGCGGTACGGTTACCGTTGAAAACGCACATGCCTGCGACATGGAGGTATTTTTACTTAAGCTTGCGCAGATGGGGCATACAATAACGCGTGGCGAGCGTGGGGTTGGAGTAACTTTGTGTGCAACGCATGTGCCCGAAGCAGTTTCGTTTAAAACTGGACAATATCCTGGGTTTCCAACTGATCTGCAAGCGCCTATGGCGGTGGCATTGTGTGTTGCTGCTGGTACGGCGCATGTGCACGAAACGGTGCATGAAAATCGTCTGTTGCATGTGCCAGAATTGCAAAAAATGGGTGCACAAATTAGTGCTATTGGTTGTGACCGTATGTATATTAAAGGGGTTTCTGAGCTGCAAGGGTGCAGCGTGCAAGCAACTGATATTCGCGCATCATGTGCCCTGGTATTAGCAGGGCTTGTTGCTCGTGGTACGACGATTATGTATGGATTAAATCACTGGCGCCGTGGTTATGATGGATTGGAGCATAAATTTATACAGTTGGGTGCGCGCTTGATTGTTCAACATGAACAATCAGTGCCCATGCCAGCTATGAAGGTTCAAAGCTGCCACTAAGCTCCAAAAGCTCTTTGGTGATTTTTGCTTGGCGCAATTTATTGTAATCGCGTCGCATGTTTTCAAGAAGTTCTTGTGCGTTGCGTGTTGCGCTGTCCATTGATTGAAAGCGTGCTGCTTGTTCGGCAACCAGCGATGAGAAGAGCAGCGATTGAATGCTGACATGTATATATAGATGGAATAATTGCTGAATGACTGCCTCTGGTGATTCTTGCCACACATATTCATCAGTCAAGACAGCTTTTGTTTGAGGAATTTCCGCGAGCGGTAGCAAAATTGTTTTAAGTGGGCGTTGACTGAAAAAAGTGCGCGGGGCATTGCTGAGTAAGATGATAGCATTATATTGATGAGCGGTCCTCAGAATTAAGCTGGTGAGTACGTCGGTAACTGCTGGTAATGTTGCACTTGAGAGATTGTTAAAAGATTCGTGTGGTTTAATGTGTTGTTTGAGTAATATATCATGGGCTTTTTTGCCGATGCTGATGTACGTACTGTGCGTGCCAAATTCGTTTAGATTAAATTCAAAAAATTTACAGAGTGCCGAATTAAATGTGCCGCAGAAGCCGCGTTGAGAACCAACGACAATGACAAGTGGTCCAGCTGCATGTGCATTTACCTGCGTAAATTTTTCGCGCATGGTGGGGTTATTATGCAAAAGTTGGCTAAATAATTCTTTGATTTGTTCGCGATAGTGTGTCAAAAATGGCTCGCGGTTTGCCAAGCGCGTATGCGCTGACATGGCAATTAAGCGTGTTGCATGAGTAACTTTTCTAATAGTTTCAACAGCCTTAATGCGCTGTATAAGTTGTATCAGTTGTGACATGGTCACCTATCCCCGGTTTCTTTCTTAAGTATAGCAGAAGCAGGTATACTCATAAAGAAAGTAATATTTTGCATTATGTGAATGCGTATGATTATTTTGATTGATGGCTATAATCTCATTAAAAATATTCTTGGGAGCAAGCACGTAAGTACTGCTGAACGCACAAAATTTATTAACGAAATTGCGGCGTACCTCAAGTTCCGTTCACTTCAGGCATATATAATTTTTGATGGTGGGCAGACAACCTACCCGGAAAGCAACGTGCATGGTGTTTTGACCGTTGTTTTTTCTGGTTATAAACAAAGCGCTGATGAATATATTGTACAGTATGTAGCGACGCACAAGGAATATGAAATTTTGGTTGTAACTGATGACCGACAATTACGAGATTTAATTGCGCAGTATAAAAAACACGTGTTAAACACATATGATTTTTATCATCAGTACGTTAAGGCTGATTTGACTCAACGGCGGTCAAAAAATGGGAACCATGATGCGGTACCTATTAAGACGACATCCTATGAATCACCTGCGCTTGATGAACTTATGCAAGAAGCTTCAAAAGCTGTTGTGCATAAAACAGCAGAAGAACCATTGTATAAGCAACAGCGTACACGTGGATCAAAAAAAGAACGGTCGCGCGCGCGAATTCTTAATAAATTGCGTCGTTAGAAGTTTTTTGTGAAAATTTAGAGCTGATTTCTAAAATATGTGGTGATTGCTTCAGCGACAGGTTGAACTTTTGCGTGAATATATTTTTTGGTTTCGCAGTCTATATATCGCTGTATATTTGTTGCTGCCAAGTGAAGACATGTTGCGGCACAAAAACCATAAAGAGCGCCTTGTGCAATGCGCTTGAACCAAGTACCAGTCTTTTTTGCCAATAAATTGGCCCCTGCGCCAAGAGCTACAGATACACCAAGTATAGCGAGTGGATGCTTGACCATGAATTGCGAACCAACAGATATTGCATGAATGGCGATATCTGCATGAGATTGGCTTGGAACTTGGGTTGTTACAGGTGCTTCAACGTGTGCGAATGAAATATATTGATTATCACCATAGTAAGCGTATAATGACGTGCTTACTATGTATGAGATTGAAATGATCAAACAAATAGTTTTAAATATTTTCACAGCTAACCCCATAATTTATAAATAATACTCAGCATAAGATAATTTTGCATATTTGGCAAATATTGATAATTTAAAAAGATGTTTTTTATAATAAAGATGTGCTCGTTGAAAACAGGAGGGGAAATGAGAGGGGTAATGTTCTTTTGTGGGTGCTTTTTTGTGTTAGGTGTACAAGCTAATATTCAATTTGGTTCAACGGTTGCATCTATGGATCAAGCGTCATTATTGCCGCGATATGGATGGTTTCCATTGACGGAAGTTGCGCGACATAATTCGCCATGGCGGCCGCAAGAACTTGTTTCCTTAATTAGTAATTATGAAAGTCGTAATGGTACTGTTGGTCTTATTGCGGCACGCCATCCACAACTTGGGACCATAACGGTGGTTCATGGTATTCCTTTGCCGCTTGAGCTGCAGGAAAAGCGTATAGCCGCTAATTCACAGGATATTCCATTGGTATTTATAAATGCAGCTGCTGCGTCCAGTGCGCACCAGGTTGGGCGATTTAAAGTTGAGACGTTGCCGGTGCCGACGAAACAGATGTTTGTGTCAAATGTGCCGCCAGCAGATATTTGGATTGCAAGAACGCCTATATCTGCGCGTTTTTTTAAATATTTAATGCAGTAATTCTTATGTCGCAACAATCGCTTCACGCAATTGGTTTTCAGTTTTGCTTTGCATGCGTACTGGCGCGAAAAATTGTTTGACATTAAGAAGGTACAGTGAGTTTTTGATGCGATCAAGTCCGCGCCGCGCATAAATCGGTGGCAAAACGAGGTTCGGCAAATTTGTTGTTGGTGTTGCGCCTAGTGGCACATGCACGTTTTTAGGTTTTGCGATAATAATGATCGAATGTAGTGGCGCTGCCTGATCCGTTGGTAGATCCGTCTGTAAAACTTTCCAGTAACGCAATTTTGTTTCAGGGTCTTTGTAACGTTGAATATGATATGCAGTCGCTTGTTGTGGGCGCGTGATGTGCCAGTGATCTATAGTAAATGTTTCTGGATAAAAAACAGGACGCACATATGGTGTTACTAAAAGCATAAATTGTTCAATTTGTGTGGTGCGCGGAAATGTTAAGACGCCCATGTTGTCTGAATGAGAAAAGTAACCATTGTACAGTGCATAGATGCCAGAAACAACCGGCTGATAAAATGTATTTTTCATAAGCTGTTTTGGCATGTTTGTGTAATTGGGCGGTTCATCTTGAAGTCGTTGCTCATCTGGATATTCACGAATGAGTAATGTAATCGTGTAATGTTGTGCAGATAAAGTGATTATCCAGAAAAAGACCAACGCCACCGATCGTTTCATCGCAATCCCCTCTTTTTCCTACGCGTTCGGTCATTCAAATTTTTATTTCTCTGTTATACTATCACTGCATGTCGCTGAAACACTAGAGTTTGGAAAACAAAATGACGCATATCAGCACAGAGAGCTTGTGGCGGGTTTTGGTCAAACGGTATCAACTAACCGTGGCGCAGGAACGGCAGTTTCGCGCTTATGCACAGGAACTTTTACAGTGGAACCAGCGCATGAATCTAACGGGTTACACGCATATACATGAGATTGTTGAGCAACATTTTAACGATTCCCTTGAGTTGAGCTTAAATCTTGCGTTGATGCGCTATGAAAATTTATGTGATGTAGGTACTGGGGCCGGGTTGCCAGGTATTGCGCTCAAAATAAAATTTCCTCATCTTCACGTAGTTCTCATTGAAGTGAATAAAAAAAAGATTTCTTTTTTAGAGCATATTATTGGCATGCTTGCACTTGAACAAATAGAGATTTGTCCGCTTGATTGGCGCACATTTTTACGGACAACGCATTTTTCGATAGATCTTTTTTGTTCACGCGCAGCTATTGATCCAGAAGAATTGGTGCGCATGTTTAAGCCATCATGTCATTATAGGGATGCGTACCTTGTGTACTGGGCTGCATCGGCATGGCAGGCACCCAAACACGTGCTGCCATTTGTGCAACATGAATACCAGTATTATATCGCAGGCAAAAAGCGGCGACTGGTTGTTTTTGGCAAGAGTGAAACAGAAGATACAAAAGTTCGTTTAGATTGAGGCGTTTGTTATGCGCAAAAATGTTGTGTTCAGTTACATCGATGGTTTGCGTGACAAAGTGCATGGCGAAAGTTATCAAAAAATTTTGCAATACTTTATTCCAGAATTTATCACCGCACTGGTTTTGTATTCGGCATTAACATTGCTGGATGCGTTTTTTATTGCTGATTTGAAGTCTACAACAGCGTATGCCACGGTTGGCATGGCAAACAATATTTTGCATTTTCTTACTAAAATTGCTGAGGCCATGGCTGTGAGCATTACGATTATGAGTGGACAGTATAATGGCGCTGGTCAGTTTAAAGAAGCTGGGAGAGCATTTGTTGATGCTTTTTGGGTTATTTGTTTTGTTGGAAGTTTATTTGCTGGTTCGTTGTATTTTGGCGCATATTACATTTATCAATTTATGGGGGTTACGCCGAAAATGATCGAACTTGGTATTCCCTATATGCAAATACGTGCAATTAGTATTTTGTTTATGTTTTTATATTTTGCATGTATATCATTATTGCGCGCGTTTAAAAACACTAAAACGCCAATGCAGATATTTTTCGTTGGTGGTGTGTTATTTGTTGCATTTGATTATCTCTTAATTTTTGG
>CAYSPS010000019.1:16496-18130 GCA_964432975.1 uncultured Pseudomonadota bacterium
AAATGGGTGACGCCAGAAAAAGCATGGAAATTGACGTTATTCCCTCAGGTTCGATTGCTCTTGATTTAGCTCTTGGTGTTGGTGGTTTTCCAAAGTTGGGACTTCTTGGTTCAGCATATGCAACGCTCATTCAATATAGTTTTATGCTTGTGCTTGCGCTGGCATATATTTTTTTAAATCGCACATATCAACAGTATGGAATTACATTGTTTACCACAATATCTGATTGGTCATATGTGCGACGTGTGCTGAGTTTGAGTTGGCCAATTGTTATTGATAAGGCAACTCTGGCAGCTGCTCTTATTTGGCTTGCCAAAATGATCGCGCCAATGGGCAAATATGCTATGGCGACATATACCGTTGTGTTGTCTTTGGAGCGAGTTGCCTTTTTGCCTGCCATTGCCTTTGCGCAGATTATTACATTTTTAGTCAGCAATGATTTTGGTAAAAAAAATTGGGCAGCTATTGCTGCTAATATTAAAAAAGTGATTTTTTTGGCATCGGTAATGGTTTTTGCGTTACTTGTCCTTTTTTCTATTAAACCGGCAGTTTTTATTAGTTTGTTTGATCAAAAACATAAATTTAGCGCATTTGCATCAAGCGCTTTTCCGCTCGTAAGCATTTTTGTATTTTTTGATCTTTTACAGTTAATTTTTTCGGGCGCATTGCGCGGTGCGGGCGATGTGCGTGTTGTTATGTGGACGCGCCTTTTTGCGTGCGTTGGTGTATTTTGTCCTCTGTCATATTTATTGACGCAATTACCGATTGCTGACCAGGTACTGAAATTTGTTTTGATTTATGCTACATTTTACATAGCGAGTGGTGTTATGAGCCTCGTGTATATCAAGCGGTTTCGCAGTGGACAGTGGTCGCATCAAGAAATAGGTTCTTAATATGTCAATTACGCGCGAAGAAATAAAAAAATTGGCCAAATTATCACAAATCGATGTTGCGGATGATGAAATTGAGTGTTTGCGTGAGCATGTGCAAAATGTGCTTGCTTACGCTGAGCGTGTAGGTCAAATCGCGCGCGACGTGCCTGAGGAGCAGGTGCGCCAGCGCAATGTTTTGCGTGATGACGTTGCGCAACCGACTAGCGCGCAGCCTCTTATGCAACAAGCGCCGGAAAAAGCAGAAAATTTTTTTGTTGTTCCCAAAATAATTTAAGTTTTTATGAAACTACATGCCTTTGCTACAATTTATGAACTGTTAGATTTACTGAAGCAACAAAAAGTTGCATCGCATGAGGTGCTTCAATTTTTTAGACAACGTTTCGCGACACACGATAAAAAACTTGGAACTGCACTAGAAATTTTTGATGAAGAGTCGATCTTGTCTGCCGCAACAAAATCAGGATTATTGAGCGGCATTCCCGTGCTTGTCAAAGATAATATTGCGCAGAAAAATCGTCATCTTACGTGTGCTTCAAAAATTTTACAAGGTTTTGTAAGTCCATATGATGCTACTGCTATTGAGCGGTTGAAGCGCTCTGGAGCATTCTTAATTGGGCGTGGCAATATGGATGAATTTGCCATGGGTTCATCAAATGAATATTCAGCTTACTTGAAGTGTGCTAATCCGTGGGACATAAGTCGCGTTCCTGGTGGTTCTAGTGGCGGGCCCGTGGCTGCTGT
>CAYSPS010000020.1:0-492 GCA_964432975.1 uncultured Pseudomonadota bacterium
AATCACGTCTTGGACATTGGCCTGTTGCAATGGATTGCGACCTTCAATGTATGCACGATAATTAATTAAGAATTGACGGGCAATGCTGATAGGCGCATGCGAGCCGCCTGCATGTTCAACAAGGACAACGAGCGTGAGCGGTGCACGATTTTTATATGAAAAATAACAGGCAAACCATGCATGTTCCCGTAAATCTGTATTTGAGCTGTGTTCCAGCGAGCATACTTGTGCTGTTCCGGTTTTTGCAAAACTATTGAATCCTGCAAGCGCACCAACGCGTCGTCCGGTTCCTTCAACGACAACAGCTTTTAAGCATTGGCGTAAAAATGTGAGCGTTGCCGGTTGTATATTAAGCGGTTCACGCGTGATTGGTTCGTCTTCACGTACACGTGGGCTTACCAACGTTGACTGAAATATTCCACTCATCATGCGTGCGATCTGTAATGGAGTAACAAGCAAATATCCTTGCCCAACGGCAGCAGATAATGTTTC
>CAYSPS010000020.1:502-17112 GCA_964432975.1 uncultured Pseudomonadota bacterium
ACCAGCGTTCTTTGCGTACTTCTTTTTTCCATGCTGTTGTTGGCACAAATCCAGGTTTTTCGGGAATACTCAAACCAGTTGGTTTTCCCAACCCAAAGCGATGCGCATATGCAGCAAGCGTATCGATTGATATTTTTTTACCAATTTCAAAGAAGTGAATATTGCACGATTTTTCCACGGCCTGTGCCAAATCTAATGTGCCGTGTCCGGTGTGTTTGTTGCAGTGATATTTGCGACCACGAAATAAATAATATCCTGGGCATACGCGACATGAATCGGCGCGCATGATGCCTTGTTCAACAGCCGCGGCTGCGCTGACCAACTTAAAAAGTGATGCGGGTGGATAGCATGCATCCCATGCACGGTTTAAAAATGGTTTACGTTCTTGCAGGTGTTGCCATGCTGTCGTGCTGATGGGATCAAGAAAAATTTCCGGATCAAATCCTGGACGCGATATGAGAGCGCGCAATGCACCATTTGTCGGGTCCATGACAATCAAGCACCCGTCAAACGTAGTATCATATGTGTCAAATGCACGTTCTGCACTTTGTTGTATGGCAAGATCAAGCGTCGTTCGTAATGTTTTGCCGGTACTGCCAGTTTTGAGTTCTTCTTCATTGAGTGATTTGCCAATGGCATTAACTAATCGTATGCGCATTCCTGGCTCGCCACGCAAAAGATCGTTGCCAATTTTTTCCAGGCCCATTTTCCCCGGTTCCTCGATTTCTTGCTGCGTTAAATATCCGATAACATGGCATGCAAGTGTTTTATATGGATAATGTCGCTTAAAAGTACTTTTGATGACAATGTTGGGTTCTAAACACCAGCGCTCAGCAATGTATCCAGCGCGTTCAAATGGAATTTGAGCACACAGCAGGCACTCTTTTTCATAGCGTTCAGCATACAGTACCCGTTGTGCAATCAGGCGGTGTGTGTCATCGATAGCGAGCTCTTGCAACAGTGTTGTTAATAAATCTTGTTGTTGCAGAGTCAGTTGATGCTTGCCCGTACCATGCCAATAGATTGCTAAAATTGGTTTGTTGGTCGCTAATATGTTGCCGTGCGTATCGACAATTTCGCCACGTGGTGCGTTCATTTTTTCGATACGAATAAAATTATGGGTACTTAAGCGGCGCAGACGACTTGTTTGAACAATTTGTAAATAAAAAAGACGCGCCCAAATAATGGTAAGAGATGCAATGAAAATGAAAGCGCTCGTGCGTATATAGGTCGGTGGCGATTTATGGTGTGTCTGCTTCATGAGAGGCAGCTGCCTTGATGTGTTCATTAATTGGATGGAGACGTTCGCAGACGCGTGCAAGTTGTTGTATACTGACGTGTGTGTAAATTTGTGTGCTTGCAAGTGAACGATGTCCAAGTAATTCTTGTACAATACGTAAATCAACACCTTGATTGAGTAAATGGGTTGCAAACGTGTGACGAATCTTGTGCGGCGTGATGCGTCGTTTGATTTTTAAAAATGAGCGAAATTCTTCGAGCGTTCTTTGAATTGCGCGCGTACTCAGCGGTGTTTGGCGATTGTTTAAAAATAAATACTCGTCTTCGCTGTGTGCGGGTAAACGTTCATTTTTAAGATAGCTTTCGATTTTTTCAGCCGCTTTGCTGCCAAAAAGTGTTAAACGTTCACGGCCACCTTTGCCTTGTACACGAATAATTTTTTCACTCATATTGATGTCAGCGATTTTGATATTGACCAGTTCGCTGCAGCGCATACCGGTTGCATAGAGCAATTCAAGAATGGCAACGTCACGCAACGGATGTTGTGTTGGCAGGTCCGGCGCTTTAACATGATCAAGCAGGTGAAACATCTCATCAACGCTTAAATAAATGGGTAATTTTTTTTCAATGCGTGGTCGTTGTAATTTAAGTTCTAAGCGTATTCCTTGCATGAGGCAGAATTTTTCAAATGACTTTAAGCATGAAACTTTGCGTGCAATAGAACTGTTTTGTGTATGAATATTATATAAATAAACAAAAAAGTGTTCGATTGCAGGTTTGATTTCCAGTTGTTGGTAATGTACATGCCAAAATTTTTCAAACTGTTGTAGATCAAGCGTGTATGATTTTACGGTGTGCGCTGCAAGGCCTTTTTGTACTTCAACGAATGCCAAAAACTCATGACGTGCGTTTCTAAATTCGTCTAACCGCATGCAGGTATTCCTACGTCAGATTATACTTTTTGCATCGCTTATTAACCGATGAGCGATGTACACCCAACACTGTAGCAATTTTGTTTTGGTTTTTGAATTTTTTCCACAATTGCGCCATAAGTTGTGCATCTTTGAGCGCGCGTCTGCCTAAATGTGCGGCTTGTATAATAAATGGATCAGTTGTTCTGATCGGTTGTTTGGTGATAATGGGGAGCGCTGTGCGTGCTGATTTTGCCGTGAGCAATTGTTGAATAGTTTTTTTGAGTTCATAGACACTTGTTGGTCGATTGATGTGTAGTTTGTTTTTTTCACTATCGCTGAGATGAACCGTTGGTATATGTTGCTCGTGAGTGGTTGTTGTGTGCATCATGTCGTCGATAATCTGATTAAATTCCTGTTCATTTACGCTCAAAAGTGACGGGATATTTACACTTTCCTGGTGGAGGAGTTCATATAATGGTGCAATGAATCGTCCATCATTGACCAGTTGTTTTAGATCTTGACGCGTTGCGCACAGTATGCGTACATCTGTGGTAAGTTCATGGGCGCTTTTGAACGACCGATAAGTTCCATAGGTGAGATAATGAAGCATGTGTTCCTGAGTCTGACGATCGATGGCATGAATGTTTTTAATAAGTAATGTGCCGCAGTTAAGTTCTTCCAATAACGGCGTGTGTGTCTGTTTGCCAAATAGTGGATTAATCCCAAATAATTTTATAACCAATTCATGTGCCTGTAGATGTGCGTCAAGCACGTGTAACGTTTCGCGCATGCTTACATGATGCAAAAGTTGCGCGAATGTCTCTAAGTCTTCTTCAGGGGCGTCCAAAAACAATGCCCTCTTTGATAATGCGCAGCGGAGTAATTGTATTTTTGTGCGCACAAATGTTGGGGAGGTGCCCGGTAATGCTTTGTTGATGAGTTTTCCAATGGCAGTTGTTTCAAGATATAATTGATAATCCCATTCTGAAGGTTCTTTGATGTGCCATGTGTGTTGTGCAAGAATGTCAGCAACGTGTGGGTAATGGACGATTACCAAAATGGTATGTGCGTCGGTTGTTGGAAGCGCACTCAGCACAAGTTGTTGTGCATGATCATTAGTGACGTGTGTTGTTTGCGTTGTTTTGTATAGTTGCACGTTGCGCACGACATTTCTGAGCGCATGACTCATGGGATGACCTTGTTGTATGGTGGGATTAATCATGAGTAAATCATGCGCATCTTGATTGGCGCAGGTAAATGTGCGATTTTTATAATAAACAATACCGATTTTTTTTGTGCGTTCATCTGCAATAAATGATTGCAGACTTTCTTTACAGTGGGCAAGCTCTTGATGCTTTTGATAAAGTGTATCGTGCAATTGCTTATTTTGACTAATAAGCATGGTCAAATGACTGTGATGCAACAGGGTACACGTGTGCGCGACCAAGCGCGAAAAAATAAGCATTGAATCACGCTCAAGGTCGTTGTAAAGTTCATGCGTACGTGCGGCACGATCGATATAGATATACCCAATAATCTCTTGCTGCTCATATAATGGAATAAAGATATCAGCATTGAGCGTACGCATAAACGTAACGAGTGCTTCATATGCAGGAATTGGTTCGTAAAAATAATTAAATTCAAGCTCATCAAAAATGAGCACGCGATTTTCTTGCACGTACTGCTGCACAAGAGGCATATTATTTTTTTGTGTTGTAATTTGTGCAATAAAATGTTCAACGGTTATTTGTTTTCCCGTTGGCGTGTGTGTGGTTATGTGTTGTGTTTCATGACTCATGCGTACATTGAAATGCGTATTTTGCGTTGCAATACCAAACGTTTGCTTAAAAAATGTTTTAGTAATTGCACTGACATGTTCATGACTTGTTGTTGCACTCAGTTGTTCTAAAATTTCTTGATTTACAAAGCCAAATTTGCCAGAACCGTGCACATGAGGATAGAAGTTTAAAAAACGAATGAATACCATCGTGCGTGCACAGTAATAAATCGCGGCTGTTGTTAATAGCGTATAAACCGTTGTAAACGTATACGATGGTGTTGGCAAAAGCGAGAAGTAATATGCGTTTAATGCATGATATGTTTCAGTCAAGAATAGGGGGACAACGAAATATAAAAGAAGTGTGTTTAGTTGACGAGTGAGGATGCGTGGTAACTGGGCCAAATATATTTTTTTTAATGCACATGCAATGCTTGGGATGAGCATAACCAAGCAATAGTATGTTGTAATTTGCATGAGTTCGAATTCAAAGAGCGATTTTTGTTCTTTAGAGAACACAAAAAAGTGAAAGATGATAAAATACACATAACAAAGCACAAGTATGCTCGTGAGCACTAAAAAGATTTTTTGATGCATGCGTATGCGTTGATGTGGGCTGGCAAGATACTCAAGCAATAATGTAAGCGAATGCCAGCCGATTGCCATGGTGAGCCAAGCCAAGCGAATAATAAGTGTTGCCCACGTGTATGAGAGGTCAGGCATAAAAAATCTTTGTGCTACTTTTACCAGCCAGGCAAGATCATCGCAACAGGCGCCCAGGAGCATGAAAAAAAGAAGAATAAAAGCAGCCCGTTGTGGCGTATTTTTATGTGACAGAAATTGTTTGATAATGGCATACAGTACGTATGCTTTTGTTAAAAATGAGATGAGTAAAACAATACCATGCAGCCCGTTGGGGCCTAATACAATATCGAGCGTTTGACTAATAGTTTGTGCGAAAGCTGGCAGTGTTACCATGGCAGTTGCGTTTGTTTAAAAGTTAATTATACTGCTTAAGAATTAATTATACACGAAGGAGCTTTATATGTCATTCACCGTACGTATGTTTCTTGTTTCGTTGGTAAGTTTACTGTTGAGTAATCCACCAACATTTTAAATTTTAACGTTTTTTATTACATTGCTACCTACCTGAAAAAGGGGGGTAGTTTTTCTAAAAAGTTGGGTGGGTGATGATTACGCGTGCGCAAGCGCTCGCAGATCTTAAGGTTTTGCAACGAGCAACGGTTGATTGTGCGTTGCCTTTGGGTGATGCCGTTGTGCAAGAATATGGCAAAGATCCGTATTTGTTGTTGATAAGTTGCTTGCTCAGTTTGCGTGCCAAAGATACCAAAACACTTGTTGTCGTACGCGCGTTATTTCAAAAAGTGCGCACCCCGCGACAATTATGTGCACTTTCTGTGCAAGAGCTTGAGCGAATTATTTATTCTATTGGTTTTTATAAACAAAAAGCACGTACTTTGCGCGCAGTAAGTGTGCAATTAATTGAACGATTTGATGCACGCGTACCGCGCACGCAAGAAGAACTTCTTAGCTTGCTGGGAGTTGGGCGTAAAACCGCCAATCTCGTGTTGGGCATGGCATTTGATATTCCGGCCGTATGTGTTGATGTGCATGTGCATCGTATTGCAAATTTACTTGATTTTGTGCATACAAAAACACCAGAACAAACCGAGTTTGCACTCGAAAAATTACTTCCACGTTCATGGTGGATCAAAATAAATCGTATTTTAGTGCAAGTTGGCCAGAATGTAAAAAAAGTTTTACCGCGCCTACCACGTCAGCTGCAACAGAAATTGTTACCGCTCGTGCATCGTAAGCCGGCAAAACTTTAAAAAACTTGGTATAGTTACCAGGCCAATTTAGCGACTCTGGAAACTTTCTTTGCCTTTTTTCTACGCGAAACCGCTTTTTTGGCTACCTTTTTCTTGGCAACCTTTTTTCTGCGAACGGCTTTGCGTTTGATGGTCTTTTTCATAGGGATTCCTTCCTTTTTTAGACCATAGGGTGAACCATTCTACCCTTTTTTTTACTACTATAACTCTAAGCGTTTAGAAAAAACAAGTGTTTTGCAAAAAATATTTTTATGTTTGTGTTTTAAACAAAAATAACCGACGCACATGTGCGGTTTTCTTATGCGAAATGGTTAAAGAATTGGCGTGGCAAAAATGTGTGTTTTTGATATACTTAAACATAGGGTTCAGATCTCTTGCTCTTCTTGACTTTAAATTTTAATTCTGTTAGGATTTAATTAATTACATACTATTGAATAATGGGGGCATCTTTATGAAACGTTTAACAATTTTTCGTTGCATAGTTTTAACACTTCTTTGTTGCACCGGCGCGAGCCTCCGTGCTATGGGAGAATCAGCCGGCGCAGCGTATGATGCAGAAATTGCACAAGCGCAAGCACAGGTTGCTGCTGCTTTAGTCGAAGGCGCAGATGCTGCAGCGCTGCAACAAGCAATTGCCGCGGTGCAAACTCTTGCCGACAAAGACGCTGCATATTTAGAAGATCATACTGCTGAGTTAAATTCATGGCTGTCTACACTTTCTGGGGTGCATGCGCTTTTGGCAAGCAAAGCCAATGTGCAAGCCAAGCTTAAGTTATTAGCAACACTGTTGGGAGATAAAGTGATAACTAGATCACCTGGAGTCGTTGAAGAATTTGAAGAAGCCGAGTTGGGTGAATCGCACGGTATTGTACGCCGCACATTTGATGCGTTACTCCATAATAGGTTTGTAACTTTTGGTGCTGCCATTGTGGCTGGTTGGGCCTTTGGCCGGTATCAAGATGCCTTGGCAAGCGGTGTGCAGCAAATGGCACAGGGTTTTCGTGATCAACAATCGGCGGGAAAGAAATAATAAAAAATGAGAAAGGAGTTGTAATAATGAAGAGTAAGAGTTTATTAAAAAGGGGAACCGGAGGTTATATGAATATAAAACGGTTTGTGTTGTGTGCGTTATGCGCACTGGGCATGTATGCGCCAGCGCATGCTATGAGTCCTGCAGACGTTGGTAGTTTTAAAAGTGCTTTTGATGCCCAAAAAGCAATCTTTACTAATGCGGCCAATAGTCTTGATGAACGCATTGCCGCTGTTGATACTGCGATAAATGTTGTTTTTGATCAACTTTTGCCAAAAGCATCTGCAACTCCATTTGTACGTTTTGCCGGTTTTAATTTTGAAGGATTAACGGTAGAAACGGCCGGAAAGAATGTGTTTAAGTTTGCTCAAGAGTTAATCAAAAAATTGTACGCAAAGCGGAGCGAACTTGTTGCGCAAAAAACTATAGCAATGGTAAAAGTAGCGACAGACAAAGTAACTCGTGAAAAAGATACAGAAAAGAGTCGTGAACTAGCAGATCTTACGGTTAGAAAAGATGCAGAAGTTGTGGCCGCTCGTGCTGCAGCAGCCGCGCCACTACAGGCGCAAATTACTAGGCTTTCAAGCGAGCTGGTTGCTGCGCAAGCGGCTGAGCAAGCTGCGCTAGGTGCAAAACTTGCTGCTGAAACTAATTCTGCCAGATTAACCGGTGAGCTGTCTACTGCGCAAAGTAATTTAGCTGCTGAGCGAACTGCCAAAGATGTTATAGAAGCTGCGCGAGATACTGCACGGACTGAACTGGCGCGTATAGCAAGTGCATTTAAATCGTTTGTCGAGAACGTGCAGGGTGCTATTGTGCCACCGCTCCAGCTTGGGGAGGGTAATTTGAAAAAGGGAAAACTTGAAGCGCTTCAAACAGCTATGGCAGATGCGCGTACAGCTTTAGGCGAGGATTATAAACCGAAAGACTGGACATAATAAATTGTAGCCGCTCGTTACAGACGTGTTAAGGCGGCGGGGATTTTCTCCCCGCCGCCTCGTTTTTCTTTTCTTTTCCTTCCCCTCATGCTATGACTAATTGCATATGAAATTCTTTTAAACAAGGGAGAATCGTATGCGTTGGGCATCAATCTTTTTTGTGCTTGCACTTGGCATATTGAGTGCAAGCAATTTATGTGCCGTTTACGGCAAGACGTATATTTCTTTTCGTCCAGCTTTTGAAGTTGGCACACCTGAGCGGTTGGCACTCGTTCATGACGCCATGACGGCGCGTGAAGATGGCCATGGTGGCACCGTGCAGATTGTTGGTTTTGGTGGCCGCACCGCAAGTGCTGTCGATCTTGCGCGCTATTTTTTACCAAACGATCGTGCATGTTTGCGTGTTGCTGAAGACATGAACAATAATTTTTTAATTGCCGATATTAATGCCGGCTGTTTTCATGTGGTGAGTGTGCCAACCGCCGGTCTTGGTTTTGATGATTTTCGGGAGCAACAAGCAACAAACATGACATTCCAAAGCATGCTGAACTTTGCGCCGTATCGGCATGAATTTGGCGTTGGCGGTATTTATTTACAACAATTGCCAAAGAATTTTTGGTTTGATGTGTCTGCATGCGTTGTTCAAGCGCGTCAATCTTTGTGCGTGTGCGAAAATGTCATTAATCGTGGTGGTACCGGGCCTGACGAATCGCAATATTATGCCAATATGACCGCGATGATGAATTCGTGTACCAAACCGTTTTGTTACAGCAATTTAACCAACAAATGCATGAAAATTACGCGCTGTCCACAAGTGGAAATTCGTATTGGTGATAGCTTTACCCATTGTGGCGATGATCAAACCAATGGCTTTATTGGCCTCATGATTCCAACGGGGAACAAACCATGTCAATGTTATTTATTTGAACCCGTTGTTGGCAACAATCGTCATTGGGGTGGATTTTTTGGGTTCAACGGCAATTATTTGTTTTCACGTACCGATACACACACAATTAATATGCATATTGACCTTGTTGCGCGATATTTGTTTCCAAACACCCAATTGCGCTCATTTGATTTAAAAGGACGGCCATGGAGTCGTTATTTGCCAGTATGGAAAAGTCGTACTGTGCTGCCAGATCCATCAGTAGCAGCAAATGCGTCGACCATTTATGCACAATTGGCGCCATTGGTAAATTATTCAACCTTGTGCGCACAAATTATTCCAAATTGGAGTGCAGATTTGCTGACATCGCTGCAATTTAAAAAACATGGCTTTTCAGCCGAAGTTGGCTATCATGCATATACTAAAGAAGCTGAAAATCTGTGCTGGTGTTGCACGTCTCTTTCAAAGGGGTTGGGCGTTGCCGCAGTAAGTGCGTCGCTTGATCAAACTCAATGGCAAACCACAAACCATGAGTATCCAGTTACCAAGAGCTTTGAAAAACCAAGCGATTATTGTGTTGCGGCAAGTCCGTTGGTAAGTGATAGCCGTCCAGTTGTCACTAATTCTGTAATTACAGGTTGGTCGCCTACCTATGTTGAGTTGACCATCGATGATCTTGATCAAGATAGTGCGCTCCAGCCAGCAGTTTTTGCACAAGGCGTGTATGCAACGCTTGGCTACACGTGGTATGACTGCACGTATCCGCCAATGTTATTTGTCGGTGGCTCGTATGAATGTGCCAATGATAATTCATACATTAATAATTGGAAGGCGTGGATTAGATTCGGTGTAGCTTTTTAGATAAAAAGTTATACAAATTTTTCATTAAAATAATTTTGTGGCATTATCATGCCCTGGTGAGCTCGCCGCTCTGGCCCAAGGACCGTTTCGCAACGGCCCTTGGATCCCGTGCGCCAGGGACACCCTGGCCCCCAACGCTTGTAAGGTGGCCATTCGCCTTCGGCTCAGACCACACATCAAGCGTGAATGAAGCTTTGATTTACATACGGCTTTAAGCGGCTGGTCACGCCGCACAACGGGCTTAAAGGTTTGATTTTATAGAGACACTTTGGGGAGGGCTCAAAGAAATTTTGTACAAACTGGTTCATGTTTTTACCTCCAGTGAAATATGGGACTTTGGACCTTACGTTTCTTTTGAACCCAATTGGACTTTTTAAATTTCGTTTACCCCTCGATACATTCGGCTTCGCCGAACACTCGGGGCGAACGGAATGATTTAATTTTGTTAAGTCGTGTTTGGTGCTGAATAATTTTGAGCAACTTTTGGATGTGTTCGATTTTGCTGAACACTCGGGGCGAACGGAATGATTTAATTTTGTTAAGTCGTGTTTGGTGCTGAATAATTTTGAGCAACTTTTGGATGTGTTCGATTTTGCTGAACTCGGGGCGAACGGAGAAAGAACGGCAGTGCAAATTTTTTAACTTAAATGTAATTTATGAGTAAATAAAAAATGATTATTTCGTTGATCTGTGCGATTTTTTCGTTAAATGTCTAAAAAGGCATTGTTGGGCTAACGGAAAGATTTTTATAAAGTTATTCGCGCTTTATCGGGATGAACTGAAAAAACTTGTGGGGTTGCCGTATGTATTTTGTAGTATTCGGGACTAATGGAAAAATATATTTGTAGAGTTGCTTGTTTGCAAACTTTCATAGATTGTCAGCGACAAGAGAAAAGAACAATCCGTTCACACCGAGTGACCCGCCAAGCTATAGCGCAGGCGGGTTGTATCGAGGTGTTTAAAGCCTTAACAATATAATTGTTTTTGTAGTGATCGGAGGCGCTATATCACATGTTGCCTAAGCATAAATCAAAGCTTCATTCACGCTTGATGTGTGGTCTGAGCCGAAGGCGAATGGCCACCTTACAAGCGTTGGGGTCCAGGGTGTCCCTGGCGCATGGTTCCAAGGGCGTTGCGATACGGTTCTTGCGGCAGCCCGGCGTAGCCTTGGCGAAGCCTGGGGGCTTGGCCTGCATAAGCCCACCATTGACATGGTAATGTCAAAAAAATCTAAATTTCAAAAAAATTTTAGATTGTGATTTCTGATTGGTTTGTAGTGATCGGGATGGCTATATCATATGTTGCTTAAATATGTGTGAAACCTTCTTGATTGTCATCTCTGATTTGGCAATTTTAATGCCAAGATTATATAGTTCACCCGATTTAAAAATTACTATTTTTTGATTGCTTTCAAGGAATAATATTGCCGTCATGAGACCAGTTCTTTTGTTGCCATCAACAAAGGGATGATCTTTAATAATGTAATATGCATAGGCGGCGGCTATTTCATGTATGGTTTGATAGAGATATTTTCCGTCAAATGTTGCTTGCGGTGCATAGACGGCAGATTCAAGTAAATTTTTATCTCGGATGCCATAAAGTCCCCCAAATTCTTTTACGAGTTGCCAATTAATGGCAATTACATTTTTGCATGATAAAAAATGATACATCAACTTTTGGCTAGTTTCTTGAAATCGTCAGCATACTTGCGTGCATTTTTTTCGTACAAAGACTTTAAGGTAGGCATTTTTACTGGTTCAATAATAATTTTTTTGCCGTCTGTTTTTATTTTGAGGCCGGTTTTTTGCGTAATATTAAGCAATTCTAAAATTGGTTTATCGATAATAATCGCAAAGCTGTTGCCATATTTTGATAATTTTTTAATCATTTTATGTTCCTCTGCGTAATTGTAGCAAGAAAGTATGTACATTGTACAGACTTTCCTATCTCAACCATATATGAGACTAGATACATCAGCTTATTACGTGCAAGCCGTATAAATTAATGATTCCTTCACGCTTGTTGCGTGATTCGCAGCTTAAAGTAGCATGTAAATCAAAAATTCATTTACGCTTGTTGGTGGTCTGAGCCAAGGGCGAATGGCCACCTTGCAAGCGTTTGGGGTCCAGGGTGCCCCTGGTGTCAGGGTTTACAGGGACCCGACAAGGGGTCCCTGTACGCTTGGCCTGCGTAAGGCCACCATTGGCATGGTAATGCCAAAAAATTTGGATTTTAAAAAAAATTTTATATTGTGATCTCTAGCTAGGATGAGTTGCCAGAAATTTTTCTATAAACGGCATCAAATCACCATCAAGCACCAAGTCTGGTTGTTGACTTGTATATTCGGTGCGATGATCTTTAACCATTTTGTATGGGTGAAGCACATACGAGCGTATTTGCGAACCCCACTCAATATTTTTTTTCTCAAATTTCTCTTCTTGTTGCGCACGCTCTTCTTTTTGTTTTTGTACCAGGCGTGCTTTGAGCATTTTCATCGCCGTTTCGCGATTTTGAATTTGCGAACGTTCGTTTTGACATTGCACAACAATATTTGTTGGTAAATGCGTAATACGCACTGCTGATTCGGTTTTATTGACATGCTGGCCGCCAGCACCGCCAGAACGATAGGTATCAATGCGTAAATCTTTTGGATCAATAACAATATCTTGTTCTTGCGCATATTCTGGAATAACGCTTACGCTGCAAAATGACGTATGCCGTCGTTTGTTGGCGTCAAATGGTGAAATGCGTACAAGTCGATGTATGCCGTGTTCAGCTTTAAGCAGTCCATACGCATTGCGTCCCTTTATGTAAAGCGTTGCAGATTTAATGCCAGCTCCTTCGCCAGCTTGATAATCAACTACGCCTGCTGAAAGCTTGTTGTTTTCGCAAAAACGCACATACATGCGCAGTACCATTTCTGCCCAGTCTTGCGCCTCGGTACCGCCGGCGCCAGCATTGATGCTTAAAAAACAATTACTGTGGTCATCTGGTTTGTTGAGTAATAGTTCGATTTTGAATTTTTTGATTTCTCGCACAAGCGTGCTCAAATCACGAGAAAGTTTTTGCAGCTCATGCTCGTCCTGCGCAAATAATTCAAGTAGTTCTTGTTGTTCTTCAAAGCTGCGCGCGATTTGTTCATAACGCTCGCGCTGTTCTTTGATATGTTCAAAACGTTGCGAAATTGCTGCTTGGTCTTTATGCTGCCAAAAATTTTCTTGCTGTATGACGGTTTGCAATTCATGAAATTCTTTTTCAATACCAGCGCTGGCCCAATAATTTTTAATGGTGAGTACGTCTGGTTCAATGTCATGCAATTGTTGCTTGAGATCATCAATAAGCATCAGAGCGATCTCCTTTGTATCTTGTTTTTAGTATAGCACAGGTACGAAAATCACCTATCGCATGAGTGAAAAACTTGATCTTTTTGTGTAATTGTTTTTTACACTTGAAGTATGTTCCTAACAAAAAGAGAGAAGGGCGTTTATGAGAATATTTTACGGTGTGTGTTGTTTGTCAGTGCTGATGGGTGCGGTAATGCGCATAAGCGCTGATGATATTGATCAGTTTAAAACTGGGTTTCAGGCGCAGGTGAATAATTTTTCAAATAACGACATGGCGGTACGCAAAGCTGCATATGACCAGGCGATCAAGTTGGTAACTGAAAAGTTGTTACCGTTTGCAGTAAAACAAATTTCTTTCACATTGTTGCGTGGCATTAGTTATGATGGATTAACTATTGAAAGTGCAAACAAAAATGTAACCACCTTTGTTCAACAACTGCTTGCAAAACTTATTGCAGGGCGTGTTGCTTGCGAAACTGGTGTCACGCAAAAATGTGAAGCAACACAAAAAGATGTAACACAGGCATTTGACAAGGGTCGTAGTTCACGCGATCAAGAGGTCAGAGATTTGCAGACAAAGATTGCGGCTATTTCAGCACAACTGCCAGCTAAATTTAAAGAGGGGAAGGATTCGCAAAATCAAGAAATTACAAACCTGCAGGAGCAAATTGCCCAGTTGAATACTGAAAAAACGAATTTGCAAGAAAAACTTGCTGAGCTTGAAGTTGAAAAAAAAGCTTTACAATCACAGGTTGCTGAGATTCCAACGAAAGAGGCCGCCGCACTAGAGCAGGGGAAGAAGGAGCGAGATCCAGAAATTAAGTTGCTAACTGATGGGCTTAGCAAAAATAAAGACGCTCTTGCTGGCATAGAAAATGTATGGCTTGTTGGTGATAAGCCGTTGAAGAAACAAATTGATGGTTGGCAAACGTATTTTACGGCAGGAGCAGGAAAGGATATTAATCATTTATCGTTCAAGGAAGTTCAGAAACAATTTAGCGCATTTAAGGATTGGCTTGCCAAAGAATTACTGCCGGCGACACAAAAGATAGCTGAATGTATCGCAGGGGCACGCAAGAATTAAAATTCGCATGAGCAAGGGGCGCTCATTGGCGCCCCGATATTTTTGAGCAGGTAAAGTTTTTTAGAAATTCAATTGTCCGGCAAGCGGATTTTCTGCATCCCGATCACGGAACAATGCGGCCCGTCGATTTAATTCAGCATAGAGCGCGTGTGCATCGCGCTTCAATGCTGATTCTTGGCGGCAAAATCCGTAGCCATCGATGCAGATGGGTTTTCCAAGCACATAATCACCGGTTGTAGATAGTTTCTTGGCGCCCTCGTTCATCACACGAGCAAATTGGGTGGATATCTTCTGGTGCGTTGCCCTAACTAATGGATGAATTCTCATTGTTGCTATTTTTGCGCGTGTTTTGTGAATTGAAGCGAAAACAAGTTCTCTCATTGTCATGGCGACAGCGTTTGCAACAGTTGCTGTGAGTTGTGCTAAAAATTTTGCGTGAGCAGGGAGGTCGTTGGCGAATATCTCCACGGGTGGCTGCATGCGTACGACGCCGAATTCAGGTATGTACAGACGTTGTCCTAAAAATAATGTACCAATGCGCGAAGTTGGCAATTCGTGTATAACAGGACCTGCTGGTCTTTGTTCTTCAGCAAGAGGTTTTGGAGTTCCAGATTCCATGCCAACGCAGGGAGCAGCCGAAAGGGCGCTCAGAAAAAAGATTAATGTGCCTTGTGATATGCGATTCATGAAGTACCCCTATATGTTTTTGATGAATCGAAAACATGCACTTTTATTCTATCAAAAATAAAATATAATTCAAATTTTTCATAAATTACGGCGCACGTATTCAGGAATTGCGCCGATAAGTCCTGAAAATGCGAGTTTGCCAATGTTAGCTGTTCCGTAGCATGCGTACGGACGCCAGGTGTTTTCCAGTGTCGCCTTAATTGGCCACATGAGTGGTGCAAGATTTTTGCTGCGTTGTAGATAATTGCCATGCTCGTCAATGGCGATAATGGACAACGTATTTTCGTTTTCAACAATAAAATCAATGAATGCGTGCGTGCACGAAATACTGCGCGTTAGCATTCGATCAAGTAATTGCATGATGACTGGCGCATAGGTAACAACGGGCAATGGGCCAAGAACTTGGAGCGGAAATGTTGGCGTGGTTGCCAAATGGTACATATCAATAAAGAAATAAGATGCATGATTAAATATGTGCGTGTTGCCGTTCATACGGAGTCCAACATCAATAATTTTTTTGTCTGGAGTATTGGTGATTGTGGTAAAAGTCGACAATCGCCGTTGGCTCGTGCCACTTTCAGTAGAAACTTTATCGGAAACTTGAATACTATCTGCATCCGAATAAAAACAGATAATTTTTTTAAACATGGCGTGTTGCGCATAATTGGCGGTCTCGACCTGAATTGGGGTGCCATACAGACACACGGTGTCTAATATGAGATTTTTTTTCTGGTCGTTTTCATGGTAGGCCACATATAAAATGACATTACCACCATGGCTGTGGCCATGGAGCACTAAACGAATCATGCAATTTTTGTATTGTTGCACAAGGTGTTCTTTAAGGTGTATAAGAGCATTATATAGCTCTCCGGCTGCCTCACGTCGATGATTGTCTTCAAGCAGCCCATCCCAGCCAAAGGCATAGTAAAGATTAATTTCATGTGTTGGTGTACCGGTTGAAGCACAGAGCGTGTCATAGCCATTTGCAACATGCACAGCTGCTTGTTTGCTGATCTCAGGTGGTAGCGCACCACGTCGACATTGCTCAATGCATGAATGTGAGATTTCAACCATGCCGCGCGCAAGCATAACCTGGCCGTCAAAAAGGCGGCGATCGTCGCGTGACTTGCGCACCGCAATCGTGTACAAATTATTTTCTTGCAGATTACCATTTACAAAAGGGAGTGCACTGGCAAATGCCAAGCCAGAAAAACGTGTGCCGTGTATAAAAATATGGGCGGTAACGTTTTGAGCAAACGTTGTGGGTAACAAAATCAAATTTATTGTTATGGAAAATAGTGCTATGGCAACTGTGGCCCTGTGCGGGCCGAGCACCCAGGGACCCCTTGTCGGGTCCCTGGAAACCCTGACACCAGGAGTTCCTGGACCCATTATCGCCCGTAAGGCGGCATTCGCCTTCGACTTCGTCGCGGCTCACACCGCACAACGGGCTTAAAGGCTTGATTTTATAAAGACACTTTTGGAGTGCTGAAAGAAATTTTTGTATAAATTGATTCATGTTTTTACCTCCAGTTATGCATGGGACTTTGGACCTTAGACTTCTTGCCAACGATGCACATTTGATATTTCAAATGTGGGTTTCATGGTGAGTGACTTCGAGTAAATTGGACTTTTTAAATTTCGTTTACTCCTCGATACATTCGATTTTGCCGAACACTCGGGGCGAACGGGCTGATTTAATTTTGTTAAGTCGTGTTTGGTGCTGAATAATTTTGAGCAACTTTTTGATATGTTTGATTTTGCCGAACACTCGGGGCGAACGGGCTGATTTAATTTTGTTAAGTCGTGTTTGGTGCTGAATAATTTTGAGCAACTTTTTGATATGTTTGATTTTGCCGAACACTCGGGGCGAACGGGCTGATTTAATTTTGTTAAGTCGTGTTTGGTGCTGAATAATTTTGAGCAACTTTTTGATATGTTTGATTTTGCCGAACACTCGGGGCGAACGGGCTGATTTAATTTTGTTAAGTCGTGTT
>CAYSPS010000021.1:0-6737 GCA_964432975.1 uncultured Pseudomonadota bacterium
ATGACATTTTCATGTTGCTGGCGCTATGACATTATCACGTTGCTATGACAATAAAATTTGACAAAATTGCAGTTTTTTGTAGTCTTAAAGAGACTTAAGAAATTCTAATTTTCGAGTTCTTACATAAGGACAAAATGGTGGTTACTCAGAGGTTTTTTGTTACAATTTTTGCATGTCTATTTTTTGCACGTAATTATGCCGATGTTGTTATTTGGGATCTTGGCGGCGTGCTTGCCGACCAGCGCCATAAAATGAAGCATCGCGTTGTCAAAGCTGTTGGTATAGCTCCGCTTGCTGTCAACTTTCTTTCATTTAAAATACGACACCCGTTCACAGATTTTGGCGCTCATTGTCAAAATGATTATCTTGACACACTCCGCGCTATTCCATACAAAGCGCGTTTAAAAGAAATTTGTTATTCAGACGATGGCGTCACCCCGTTGCCGCCATTGATGATCGACTGGCTTGCTGGTAAAATTTACCCAGAAAATATTAAGACCTTGTGTCATCAATGGATTCAAGACACACCACAATACTTTAAGGAAGAAAGCACAAAAAATTTGTCCCTTACAACTATCGACAATACCTTTGATCCACAGTGTTTTATAAATGCAACCGAATTAATTGAGCCAAGTATTCGTTTGTTGCACGCTTGTGCTATGCAAAGAAATCCCGATGGCAGTCGTAAAAATGTGTGTATGATTTGCTCAAACTGGGATCCATACTCGTTTGAAATTCTCCAGAAAAATTTTCCACAAATTTTTAATTTTATCGACAAAGATGGCATTGTTGTTTCTGGCTTTGAGGGGACGGTAAAACCAAATGATGCCATTTTTGATCGTTGCGTACACATCATAGAAAAATATTATCCAAACCAAAAAGGCAAACCGATCTGTTTTATTGATGACCAAAAAATAAACCGAACCGGCGCAAAACGTGCATTTAAAAAACACGGAATCACAATACATTGTGTACATCCGCGCAAGGCACGCGGACTTCTCAGACGTGTTGGTACTGTTAGTACATAAAACTTAAATTTATAAAACCAATTTTTAAAGTATCGTGTCAAAAAAAACCAAACCTGTTATTTCTGTTGTTGGTGCGCGTGAACACAATTTAAAAAACATTGCTGTTGATATCCCAAAAAACACGCTTACCGTTATCACCGGTCCCTCTGGATCTGGCAAAAGCACGCTTGCGCTTGATATCCTCTACACGGAAGGCAAGCGTCGCTACACCGAATCACTCTCAACATACGCACGACAATTTTTGGGTGTTGCCAAAAAACCAGACGTTGACCAAATCAACGGCCTATGCCCAGCTATTGCTATCGAGCAAAAAACTGTAGGCGCAAATCCGCGCTCAACGGTTGGCACAATCACTGAGATCTATGATTACCTGCGCGTACTTTTTGCACGCATTGGCAAGCCACACTGCCCAACATGTAAAAAAACAATCAATCAAGAATCGCCAGAACGTATTTGTTCACTCATATACAAACAATATGCCAATCAAGAAATTACCATGAGCGCACCGCTTGTGCATGAAAAAAAGGGCGAATTTTCACATCTTCTTGAGCAACATTTCAAAAATGGTCTTTATCGCTTTATCATCGATGGCAGACTCTATCGCTTTCGCTCACTTGAAGAAATTCAGCAACTTAGACTCAAAAAGACTTATAAGCACGCGATTGATATTATTTTGGACGTTCTTATACCAACAGAACAAGAACTCACGCGCATACAAGAAGCAATAGAAAAATCATTTCAAATTGCACACAGTCGCGTAAAAATAAGTACATCCAAAGAAACACAACAATTTTCCAGCGAACGCATGTGTATTACATGTGCACAATCTTTTCCTGAGCTTGAGCCACGACTTTTTTCATTTAATTCACCTATCGGCGCATGCCCAGGGTGCGCTGGAATCGGCATTGTGCACGAATGGCCATGGAAATCTGGCGACCCCAATGCCTGGAAAGCAGAATATCCCGAATTTTTTAGCCGCTATGCCACAATTAAAAATTGTTCAGCTTGCAATGGCAAACGTTTGAATGAATACGCGCTCGCCGTCACGGTTGCAAATAAAACTATTGATGATATTGTACAGATGTCGATCGAACATGCATTAGCTTTTTTTAAAAAAATTTCTCTTGATGAACACGAGCGCACCATAGCACATGCGATTATCAAAGAACTCGTGAATCGGCTCACATTTTTATACAACGTAGGGCTCCCCTATTTAACCCTTGCACGCACCGCGCGCACGTTGTCGGGCGGTGAAGGACAACGCATTCGCCTAGCAACACAAATTGGCTCCGCTCTTTCTGGCGTGCTTTATATTTTAGATGAACCAAGTATTGGTTTGCACCAACGTGATAACGCACGACTTATTAAAACGCTCAAATCATTGCGCGATCAGGGCAACACGGTTATTGTTGTCGAACACGATTTAGATACAATTCGTTCTGCCGATCACGTCATTGACATGGGACCAGCGGCCGGTATTCATGGTGGCACTATCACTGCAACAGGCACACCCAAAAAGCTTGCACACACCGCGCATTCGCTTACTGGTGCATTTCTATCAGGCAAAAAATTTATCGCGCGCGAACACGAAGTGCGTGCACCACGTTGTTTTATGGCTGTGCATCAACTTACCAAAAACAATCTTAAAGAATCATCGGTCAAATTTCCGCTTGGCGTACTTTGTGGCGTTTCAGGGGTTTCTGGATCTGGCAAGAGTAGTTTGGTCATGCAGGAACTTACACCGGCGCTTGAACGGCAATTCAAAAAACCATACAACAGCAAGACGCGCACCTATTATCAAGGTGGCAGCGAAAGTTATATCGAAGGCGCACAGTCGTTAGCAGCACTCGTTGTTATTGACCAAACACCAATTGGACGCACTCCGCGTTCAAATCCGGCCACCTATTTGGGAATTTTTGATGATATTCGTCAACTGTTTGCACAATTGCCCGAAAGTAATGCACGTGGATATGGTGTCGGACGCTTTAGTTTTAATGTTGCAGAGGGCCGTTGTTTTGAATGCCGTGGCGATGGAGAAATTACTCTTAATATGCATTTCTTGCCTGAAGTAACCGTTGCCTGCAAATCATGCCATGGCATGAGATACAACAAACAAACATTAGAAATTCTATATAAAGGCAAAAATATTTATCAAATTTTACAAATGACCGCATTCGAAGCACGTGAATTTTTTAGCGCCCACAACAGCATTCGTTCACGCTTGCAACTTTTATGCGATGTGGGACTTGACTACATCACGCTCGGCCAACCAGCAACCACGCTTTCTGGTGGCGAAGCACAACGAGTTAAACTTGTGCGTGAATTGGCAAAACGCGGCGCCAATACGCTCTATATTCTTGATGAGCCCACTACAGGACTGCATTGCGCTGACATTCAAAAATTACTCATCGTACTCAATCGACTCGTTGACAAAGGCAACAGTGTCATCGTTATTGAACATAATTTAGACATTCTCAAAACGGTAGACTATCTCATCGACCTAGGCCCTGAAGGAGGCGATCGTGGCGGCCATGTTATTGCTCATGGCACGCCAGCTCACGTAAGCACTTGCGAACACAGTCATACAGGGCAGTTTCTCAGGCAATATTTTTCTTAAGTTAAGTTTATGGCCGTGGTCGCAAAACTGCTTCTGAAATAATCCCTTTTTGGTGTGCATTTGCTTTAATTGCACCCTCAACCAAGGCTTCTTTGAGATATTCTATTTTTGTTTTTAGGCAAACTTCTTGTTCCGTAAGAGCATCTAGATAGTCAACGCCCTTACGAATTTCTTCACCAGCTTTTTGATAAAATTCAAGTGGCAAATCAGAACCCCACAGCGACAAAAAGGTAACAAAGCGTGTCGTCAACGTCCATTGGCAATCATCAAGGGCATCAGCATCAGGTATGATCCCCTTCTTGTGCAACGCCATCAAGCCACGACCAATCTGCGTAAATGACCCCCAAACATCAGTTTGAACACTCCACATCGCCTTAGACAAACACAGATCAACAAATTTGGTAACGCATGCGCAAATCTGCATACGCGAGACATTATCGGCATAATAATTACCACATACAATTTTTTCTGCCAGCTGATCTAAGAATGAATCGGGATCTTTTTTAAGTTGATCAAAGCCTTGCTCAAGTTCGGTGCGCACCAATTTTTTGATGTGCATTTTTTTGTGTACATCAGGCCCAAGGTCCTTTTCTAGCAAATCGGGTAATTTTTGTAAAAAGCTCTGAAGCGCGGGCGCAACGACGATTGAAATTGCTTTAAATTTTTTATCAAACAAACGAAAAACTGCTTTGGTATAAAGACGATTTTGTTTAGTTTGTATGCCATGCTCCAAAAACTCACTCATATGTTTAAATGGCTTGTAAGGAAGCACGTCTTCAACATAGCGACGACAACTATAAATATGTTTGAAGTAGCATGTTAATCCAGATGGCGTAAACACAACGGCTCGCTGCAATTCATGCAACGTTGGCTCATACTGGCCGTTGCGATCGAGGGTGATAATTTCATGATCGGGAATACCAGCAACCGCTTTTGAAAGCATACTGGTGCTTGATGGGCCAGAACCATTGATTAATTGCGCAAAAAGAGTTAGAACAAACAGGAGCATGATGCGCATATTCATATGTTCCTCCGTGTTTTTTGTGTGAGACATATTTTTTCGATCCTACCGCGTCAGAAAATATTGTAAAGGAGATTACCACGTGGCGCTTTACACATACCATGCATTATCCAAGGCTGGCAAGCGGCTCACGGGGCAACTTGATGCACCTACCGAACAAGCGGTAAAAGAACAACTTATTAAACAAGGATTATACCCAATTCGTATTGAAGCCGCCACAACAGGCGCTGGACGCACTTGGCGTGAAATCTTTCTTGAAGACAAAATAAAACCAAAAGATGTCATATTTTTCACCAAGCAACTTGCCATACTATTGCGCTCAGGAATTCCTCTGGTACAAGCGCTTGAATTGCTCGGCGAACAATTTGAAGGCCGCATGCGCCGCGTCATCATCGCGCTCAAAGACGGCATAAAAGAAGGTGGTTCACTTGCGCAAGGCATGAGCAATTATCCAAACGTATTTGAAAATCTCTATGTGCAACTTGTACGCGCTGGTGAAGCAAGCGGTAAACTTGAAATCATTTTGGACCGACTCACAAATTATTTGGAGCGACGACTTGAAACACGTCAACGCGTAACAGCGGCATTGCGCCAACCCATTATTCAGCTCGTGCTTGTTGCACTTATTACCGTATTTTTACTTACCAATGTTGTACCGCGCATTTCAGCACTTTTTAAAAAGCTTAAGGGTGATTTGCCAACACCAACCGTTATCTTGATTAGCTTATCAAATGCAATACGATCATATTATTTGATTATTGCCATTGTACTTGTTGGAATTTTTGTCGCATACAAAGCATGGCACAAAACGCCACGCGGTAAAATGACTATAGATGCACTCAAACTACGTTTGCCTATTGTTGGATATTTTGCACGCACCAGTGCCGTTGTGCAGTTTAGCAGCACGCTTGGAATGCTTCTTGAAGGTGGTGTAAATTTAGCCGAATCACTCGATATCGTTTGCAGCATTGTTGACAATCAAGTTCTTGCAAATACACTACGTGAAGCACGTGAGAAAATTGTTAAAGAAGGCAAAATTGCGCAATTTTTAAAACAAACAAAAATTTTCCCGCCAATGGCAATGTATCTGATCAAAACCGGCGAAGAAAGTGGCCAACTTGATCAAATGCTTATTGTGGTTGCAAAAAATTATGAAACTGAACTTAACGAATTTACTGCAACACTAGCAGAACAACTTAACCCACTTATGCTCTTTGTTATGGTTGGCGTCGTTGGTTTTATCATTTTCGCTATTGCAATGCCAATTATGCGTTTGACACAGGTAAGCATGCAAAACATGTAATTTGAGATAATAAAACCGAAAGGATCCTTATGACTGCAGCTAAATCTCCTGGTTTTTCATTGCTGGAAATTATTATTGCCATCACTATTATGGCATTGCTTGCTGTTACTCTCGGACCAACACTCATGAACGTGCTCGGTCGCAGCAAAGATAAAAAGGTCGACATGGAGCTGCGAGCCCTCAAAAATGCCGTTGAACAATACTATGCAGACACCAATCAGTTTCCGCAACGCCTTGAAGATTTGTATCAAAAACCAATCAATCAAGAAGCTGCTAAAAAATGGCGTCGCCCATATTTTGATGTTGAAACAGCTAATATAAAAGATGGTAAAGTCTGCGATCCATGGGATCAACCATATCAATATCGACAAACCAAGGGTGCCAAACATCAATTTGAACTCTATTCAACTGGAGATCCAGAAAACCCTGGAAGGTTTGATGCCTGGCGCAGCTAATAGCCATGCTTATGAATTCGCGCTCACATGGTTTTTCGTTGCTTGAAATTATTATAGCCATTGCAATTATGGGCCTCATGGCTGTCATGATTGTGCCGCAATTTGGCAACAAAGGTAAATCACAAGAACAGCTGTTTGTGTCACAGTTTAATAAACTCATGCAAACAGCATGGCAACAAGCCGTTATCAACGCACGAATTCATAAAGTGCTCATTAATTTTAAAGAACGAATAATTGTTCTTCAAGAACAAAAAACCGGCGCATCCGCGAGCACACCCGCTTCGTTTGCGCCGGTAATCGGTATTGTGAGCGA
>CAYSPS010000021.1:6747-12652 GCA_964432975.1 uncultured Pseudomonadota bacterium
CATTCCGGCGTCATTTATTTTTGTAAACTGTTTTATTGATGGTAAAGACGTCATGCGCGCAACAAGCAAACGGGAAAACGCTTGGTTTTTCATCGCACCTGACGGTACAACACAGCCGGTTGTTATAAACATAAAAAACGTTTCAGAAGACCAAGCGCAAGCGCAAACCCCTACATTTGGTATGGTACTAAATCCTTTTAGCGCACAATTTGAGTATTATGATACGGCACAACAACCATAATTCTGGGTTCGCTCTTCTTGAAGTACTCATGGCCACTGCCATGATGGGACTCGTGCTAACCGCTATTTTTGGTTTGCAAAGTATCATTATTGAACGTGACTCCTATCATGCGCAACGACTTGAACGGATGTTTTTAATTACCAATGTGCTTGCCGATCCACAAAGTGCAAAACCAATTAAAGAAAAGGGCCTTGATAAAAAGTTACAAGAAGCACAAGAAAAAATAAAACTTTCCTATGACGTACAAGAACCGCCCACCGTCGTAACATTTGAGCGAGCACCGCTGAAAAATAAAAGATTTGAAGCATTCAAAAATATACAGCAAATTACCTGCTCATTTTCTTGGCAAGGTATGTATGGTCAAGAAAAAGATCAATTAGTTGCCCTTTTTTTTAAACTACCCGAACAAAAACAAGGTGCTTCATGAAAACCCCCGGGTTTGGGTTGCTTGAGTTACTTATCGCAATTGCTATCTCAAGTTTTATTGCGCTCATTTTATTTCAAGCTTTTAACCAATCAACACGTACACTCAATATCACTGATGGTATAAGCACGACATATATTAATATTATCAGCTGTTATCATCGCCTTGAAAATGATATCAGTGGCGCATTCGTACCACCTATGGGTGACCCAGTGCGCGCAGTACTCAAAGAACAAAAACAAGAAATACAAACACCTACCAAAAAACAACCGGAACAGCAAAAATCAGAAAAAGAAAAATCTGACACATCAGTGAAAAATGTTTTTGTCTACGAACAAGATGGCAATCACCTTAAATTGCTCACATTTGTTACTCGTAATCGTTTGCTATCTGCAACATCAACAAATCCGTGCATTTTACGCGTTATTTACACATTAAAACCTGATCCAGAAAAAAATACCGAGTTTATGCTCATGCGCGCTGAATCATCTCAGCTCAGTTTTGATTCTGTACGCGAACTTGATCAGGGAAAAACACGCTTTTATCCACTTCTACGCCACATTAAAAGGTGTACCTGCGAACTTAAAGCGCTTGATGTCAAAAAAGTAAAGGAGGAACAAGCACGCAAAAAACAAACAGAACAAAGCGGAAAAAAAGAGCCTGAGACACCGTTTAACATGCCACCAACAGTAACATATAAACAGTGGCCACCAGAAAAATCAGCCATTAAAAAAGATGAAACTGAGCCAGGAGTTTTCCCACTGTTTATCAAAATAATAATAACCTATCACGATGTGTATCGTGATCTTGATGTTAATGTAACATTTGTCAGCGCCCCGCAAGGAAAACAATCAACAAGTACACACCCGCCGAAAGTCCCACTTATTACGTTCACTACAACACAAGAAAAATCGAGCCAAAACACACCAGCTCAAACTTCAACACAAGAATCAACAGATCGTAAACAAACGGTGTCAGCATGATCCAGCAACGTACCGATGGCTATATTCTCGTGCTTACGCTCATGGTAATGAGCGCTCTTGTGGTAATTGCAACACAAATTTTTTATACGGGCGGCAATTTTTCATCTTTTGCCAGTTATGCTTATAAGCGTGAACAAGCAAAATGGCTCGCATTAAGTGGTGTCTCATTTGCGCAAAATGAACTGTTTGTACCAGCACCACAAAAAAAATCTGCACTTGCGCAACAAAATCCAAGTGCACAAAAAACGACACAAAAAAGTGAACCTGACCAGAACGACCAAACTAAACGACTCTTGCAAGCCGTATTGCCCATTATTAATCGTTGGCAAAATATTACGTTTAACACTGAAAATGATGGCTTTGAAGGAACACTTTCTATTTATATTTCTTGTGAAGATGGCAAAATTCCTATTAATTCAATTTTAGCAACACTTGTGCAGCCAAAACGTGATGGCAAACCATTAAGTGCTGATGTCAGTCTATTTTTGGACAATCTTTGGCAACAATTGGCTAAATCTCTGATGACAAAAGAAATTGGCGCACAATTGCAACGACTTATTATCGAGCGTAATGGCATCTTACTCAATGACGTCACTGAACTTATCGCAGTTCAAGCTCTAGAACCGCTTAAAAATCATTTTTTTGTCACAAAAACTGAAGCAATTTCCAATAAACCTCCGCTCTTTTTGAGCGATCTTTTTACAGTACACGCACAATATGCTAAACTTGATCCGTGGGTATTATCGGCATCAGTACGAGCTGTTTTTGACTTGCAAGCAAGCGGTGAAAAAAAACTATCAGAAAAAGAAGCCACGGCACTTGCAACCCGCGCGCAACTGACACAAAATTGGAATACTGATTGGAATACCGTGCTCAAGCCTTTATACAACAAAGAATATGGGGCACTGAATAAAAGTTTAAAAGACTTTATACATGATGGTCCAATTTTGCGGACGTTTAGCATTGTTTCCCAAGCTACTGTCGGTGGCGTTACACAACGGGTCTTTTTCATTTTGACGCGTCGCCAACTTCCAGACCACAGTCTCGTATACCTGCCGATCAGCGTATGCATGTGTTAATACCTCTGTGAACAGGTGATTTTAAGGAATAAAGCGTGCAGGTTACGACAGAAACTAAAGTAGGATTATTTGTCCTGCTTTCAATCGGAATTTTCACGTATCTTGCGGTGCATTTAGGCATCTTCCATTTTAATGTCAAACCGCATCAATCTTTCTATGTAACTTTTGATAATGTTGCTGGTATCACTGAAAAATCTGACATCAAAATTGCCGGCGTCAAAGTTGGTTGGGTCGAAAGCATTAAGCTTACTGGAAATAACGCATGTGTACGTATGAGCATAAAAAATGGTTATCAAATACATGATGACGCATATGCAATCATACGCCAAGAAGGCATCATTGGTACTAAATATATTGAGATTGTTTCCGGCTCACCACAACGACCACTGTTAATGTCTGGATCAACATTTGCACATGCTGGCGAAGGCATTGCCAACATGGACACCATCATGCAACAATGTCGTACAATTGCCGATCGCGTTGCCAATATCGCAGGGTCGGTTGATCAAGCAATTGGCACCGCGCCACAAACAGAAAAACTTCAGTTTATTGTTAATAATCTTGCAAGCGCTTCAGAAAAACTCGTTACTATTGCTGATCATGTATCGCACACTATTGAGGCAAACGAACAATCAGTAAACACGCTTGTGAGCAACCTTGCAATTATCACCAATGATTTGCGCGTTGCCATTCCTGATTTAAAGAAAACTCTCGATCGTCTTGCCCAGCATATTGAAACGGGCATTTTGCCAAGCGCACAAGAAAGCATGCACGGCGTCGGAACTTTGGTACAAAAACTCCAAACAACAGCAGATACCATACAACAAACAGTACAAGATGCACGTAGTGGCATAGGTCATTTAAGTTCGGTGGCACAAAAAGTCGATGCTGGAACCGGACTTTTGGGTAAATTAATTAACGATGACAAAGTATACAACGACATTTGCAATGTTACCTGCAGCATCAAAAATGGACTGGATAAGTTTAACGGCGTCGGTGTTGATATAGATTTTCATAGTGAATCAATGTGGCGACCTGTTGACTGTTACTGCCACCCCAACAACAAAGGCTACTTTGAAATGCGCTACAAAACCTGCCCGGACTGGTTTTATGCTGTTCAACTTGTTGCATCTGAACAAGGTTGGCCAGAGCGACTTGTTACCTTTGAATCATACTGCAAAGCAAATGGTGCATGTATAAATTCAGATAGTATCGTACTTGATAACGGAAACATTAAAGTTGCGCCGACAACTAGTCGTATGTGCGTCAAGCGCAACAATGCACGCTTTGATTTACAAGCAGGCAAAATTTTTAATCATTTCACATTGCGCGCCGGTACATTTGAGCACACATTTGGCATTGGTCTTGATATCAATATTCCATTTAATACTGACAGTTTACGTTGGATTACGACACTTGAAATGTTTGATCTTTATGGACAAAATCGTGTGGTATGTGAACGTATGCCACATTTAAAATGGCTCAATCGACTTGTACTCTTTAATAACTTATATTTGGTATGTGGCGTTGACGATTTTGCGAGCCGATGCAACATCAATGGTTTTGCAGGAGTTGGATTACGCTTTAACGATGACGATCTCAAGCACCTGGCCTCAAAGCTTGGCTTCTTAGGGTCGAACAATTAATCAACCGTAAACGTTTGAGCACATCATCTGGTTCAAGTTCTGTTGCGATAACCGTACGCATGTGTAACAAGCGCTTAATTTTCTCATCAGCCATGCGCAGCGAATTACTCGTTACAAAAAAAGCGGGCGCAAGCCAGATACGTGCCAAGCGCGAGCCAATTGCATGATACCCTCGCAACACCACTAACTCATGCGTTGTCTCATTAAAGAAATCCAGTAAGTTCATCACAATAGAAGCATGTGGCGTGTGATAGCGTTCCTGCATTGACAAGCGCAAGTGTTCATATAACTTTTTGTGTGGCAACGCTAATAGCTCTTCAAGCGACAACTCGGAGCGCCAGGCATGCCAAGCGCGTGAATCGTGTATCAAAAAACGACCCCGCACAAAATATAAAAGTACGCTTGCATAACTTACCGCTATCGCCCCCAGAATAATTGCGCGACGAGAGTCTTTGACGGCTCTCCAGGCAGTCGCTATACCATCACGCGCAATACTCAGCATCGATTGCTCATTACGTTGCGCTTGCTGAGCTGATAGGCTATTATTTGTATTTGCATTCATAACGATATTGATCACATTTTGTTTATCTTCTATCGTTCGCGGTACGCTTGTCACATATAGGTGGTGCATGCACAAAAGAACTGCCAGCATACGCAAAAAACAACAATCCATCACAACCCCAACAATCTCCAGTTTTTAAATGACAAACTTTATTATACGACCGATACCAAAGGTGCAATTATTATAAAAAATTTTTACTTGAAACTTAAATAGCTGGTTTTGATCATATGCACAATATGCACAACAGAAGCATCAGAACTATCGATAACTACTGCATGTTCTGGAACACGTAAAGGTGCAGCATTACGCGTCCTATCTCGCTCATCGCGCTGCTGAATTTCTTGTATGGCCTGTTTCAGCGAAGGTTCATGATTAAATGTATGCTGCACTTGCAACCAACGTTGTGCACGAATTTCCGGACGAGCAGTAAGAAAAATTTTAAGCTCAGCATTGGGAAAAATCACACTTCCAGCATCACGGCCATCAATTACTACACTTTGATGATCTGCCAGCGTACGCACTTTTTTGAGCACTATGTCACGCGCAGTTGGATTTGTTGCAATAATGGAAGATGCACGATCGATCTGAGCATCTTTCAAATATGGCGTTAAATCTTGATTTTGATATTGCACATGTTCACGATTTTTTGTGTACGTGTATATGAGCTGATCAAGATCAACATATTGTATAATTTGTTCATACGAAAAATGTGCCAACTGTTCGGGCGAAAAACCAGCATGTAACAGTACGTATGCAAGTGCACGATATAGAAAACCGCTATTAATATAAAAACAGCCAAATTCATGTGCAAGCGCTCGTGCTAATGTTGTTTTTCCACTTGCAACCGGTCCATCAATAGTAATAATCATATCTTTCCTTGAGCAATATCCAATCCTTGTAATTCTACAGAACGCATCCCCTGCCAATAGTTTTCTGTAACTTGAGCAGCAAGTGAAAACGTATGATCATG
>CAYSPS010000021.1:12662-16004 GCA_964432975.1 uncultured Pseudomonadota bacterium
ATCTGGTCTATTAAAAAAAATAATCGGCTTTACAATTCCTTGCGCAAAAACGCGACACTTGGTGTGCATGCCTTTCAAAAGTTGCGGTGCATCGACTAAGCACACATCGGAAATATAAAAGAGCGGTTCCCGATTCATACATCCAAAGGGCGCTAAATATGCCAGGCTATCCACAAAATGACCATTCAAATCACCCAATTGGACCTGTGCATCCAAGGTAATTTGTGGAACTAAATCTTCTGGGGTCATCGTTTGTTGCATAATCTCTTCAAGCGCATTTTTAAACGTCCCCAGGAGCTCGGCCTGCATGCTTACGCCAACCGCCTGCGCATGACCACCAAAATGAAATTTGATGTGCGATATAGCATTGAGCGCATGAAATAAATTAAATGTTGCAATCGAACGCCCTGAACCTTTTGCCATGCCATCATGCGTAAGATGAAACAACAGTGCAGGACGTGCGTATTCGGCTACTAAGCGCGAAGCGACTAAACCAATAATTCCCTGTGGCCAGCGCTGTTGAGCTGCGAGAATAATATATTCTTTTTCAATATCAATATTTTTTTGTGCAATTGATTCATGGATCTCAGCGACAATTGTACGTTCAATCTCTTTACGTGCACTGTTTAATTCCGCAAGCAATTGCGCTATCGGTTCCAATTGCTCACGGTCATTACTCATTAAAAAATGCACACCTTGGCGCGGATCTTGCAAGCGCCCCAATGCGTTCAACTGTGGCGCAATCAAAAATGCAATATCCGTTGCGCTCAATACCTTTTCGTCAGCAATGCCCGCATTACGCTTAAGTAATGTAAGTGACAAACTTGGTTTTTGTTGTGCACGCGCCAAAGCCCAGCGTACCCAATAACGATTTTCGTCAATTAAGGGTACAACATCGGCAATCGTACCAAGCATAAGCAATTCGTAAACTTTTTCTGGCAAGCAACGCCCAAGAAATTCATACAATAAGCTCATCAACTTAAATGCAACACCAACCCCTGCCAATTCTTTGTGAGGATATGCGCACTGCTTTTGCACCGGATTAACAATCGCACACGCAATAGGAAGCATCGATACTGGTTGATGATGATCGGTAATAATCAAATCAATCTGAGATACACGCGCAGCTTCAGAAGCTTGAAATGCTGTAATGCCATTGTCAACAGTTATCACCAGCGTATAGCCACTATGTGCCGCCTTTGCGATAATGGAAGCCGACAAACCATACCCATCATGAACACGATGGGGCAAAAAATAATTAATGCGTTTAGTAAGCGGCAACAAACAAAGCATCATAAGAGCCGTTGCGCTCATACCATCAACATCATAATCGCCAACAATTAAAATCTTTTCATTTTTATCGATAGCCTGCTTAATTCGCTCAACGGCCTTTTGCGCATCGTATAACAAATGCGCAGGAGCGACATGACTCGGCTCAGGCGTAAACAAAAAATTATTTATCTTTTCATGATTATCAAATCCACGCGATAACAGCAGGTGTACAAGTGGTATTGGCAAATTATGCGTTGCACTTACCTGAGTAGCCATAGCAACCGGTGTCGTCGGCAAATGCCAGCGATATTTTGCGCCATCAATGGTCGGCATGACTACTTTTTGCTGTTCAAAAGCTGCACAATACTATGACCAAATTGTTCGGCTGCCTGTGGACCTTCAGCCGTCACCAACATGCCATCGACAATTACTGGTTCTTTTACTCGTATACAGCCGAATTCACTACAAACATTTTTAAGCTCATTATCTCCATCCCAACCAGTTATTTGCATATTTTTTAACAATTTTGCACGGGCTAAAATACGCGGCGAGATACAAATAGCTCCCCATGCTTTGCCCAAATTTTTTGCCTTTTCCATCAGTGCATACACGTTAGACTTATCAAGATGATCCAGAGCGCCTGGTCCACCAACAAGAAAAATGCCAGCATACGATTCAGGTTTTATTTGATCGATGGTCATATCAACGGTTGCTTTTGTTCCATCTGCTGCGTGTGCCATTCCAATTTGATCGCTTGCCGTAATAACTCGAAACCCTGCTTTTTGAAGAATTTTTTTTGGCTCACTGTATTCATATGGCTGGAAGCCTTCATGCGCAATCACCAAAACTACGGATTTATTCATTTTTTTGCCTCCCAAAAGTGCAAAAATGAGCATGTGAGATGCCGCTATAATTTTTAAAGTGTGAGAAATTTTCTTACCAAACATTAATCACCATAATTTTCTTCACAAACCATTCACATTATTTTTATAGAGTACCAAAAGAGAAATTTCTTGGTAGATAGAAAAACAAATGTGCACGACCATTCTATTGATTAATATGCTTGTTTTGCTACAGTAATACCATTGCAAAATGAGGGTGTTTATGAATCGAAGCATTCACGGCATAAAGCTTTTTTGCGCAGTTGCAGTTGTATTTTTACTTGCTGCATGTAGTTGTCAATTTGGCCATAAATTATTAGTCATCAATGTACTTGATCAAGAACTGTACAATGATTGTCACATTGTTGGCTCAATTAACGTGCCATTTGATCAACTTGAAGATTTTGCACAAAAAACCAACAAGACAACCCCTATTGTTTTGTATTGCTCAAATTACCGTTGCACCGCAAGTGGCATTGGAGCACGTATGCTCAAAAACCTTGGTTTTAGTAACGTATCGATTTATGAAGGCGGTACAGCCGAGTGGTATCAAAAGAAATTACCTGTGCAAGGACCATGCAAACAAGCTTATTTAACCATGGAAAATCAACCAGTAATAACCGAAAGTGACAAGCAGGTTCCAGTCTTGACTTATCAGCAGCTTCAAGAAAAACTGAAAAACCGTTAATATAGTAGTATCTTGAAATAAACGGCGGCATAGCCAAGTGGTAAGGCAAGGGTCTGCAAAACCCTCACGCCCCGGTTCGAATCCGGGTGCCGCCTCCAAAAAGTGAAATTTGTGCCGGGGTGGCGGAATTTGGTAGACGCAAAGGACTTAAAATCCTTCGGGTTTTAATAGCCTGTGCCGGTTCGAGTCCGGCCCTCGGCACCATTATTCTTCTTTCAATTCCTTTTTTGCAATATCAAGTGCTATTTTTGCCAAGGCTTCTTCTGTCACCGCCGGTTTTTCTGGTGCGCTAGACGCACTCAAAAAACGTGCTGCGCGAGCAAGGTCGGTGGGATGATCGTCAGTAAAAAACTCTTTTAATGTCCAAAACAGTGGACTGGTAGATGGAAGACGTGAAATAAGAGCAGGATAATTTTTCAAAAAAGGTTTAAGCTGAAATTTTAGGTGCCCCACAAAAAATATTACGCCCCTGAGGTGGAATATATGTTTTCCTTCCGAATC
>CAYSPS010000021.1:16078-17084 GCA_964432975.1 uncultured Pseudomonadota bacterium
GCACACACTGTGATGAAAAATTTTGTCGCTGCAAAGGCAGCTTTTAAAGCAGTATTGCGTGGTTCGATAATGTGCCCATATCGACCGTTAAGAACGCCAAGCGTTACTGGAAGAATCTGAGTCAAAGCCCTCAATATTAAAGAGTATGATGACATGTGACCAATTTCATGCTGTAACGATGCTTTAAAAAGCATTTTTCTCGCGTCATCGCCACTTTCAAATGCATCAAGTGACAATGTAAGAACACGTTTAGGTATGGTAAACGAAGCGGATTCAGTAGAGTTATGCTCGATGCGCACTGAAGACGGGTTATAACCGGCTAATGTAAGTTCATCTCTGATGTATGCAATAGCCCTTGGATATGTTGACAACAGAGTTCCATCAGTTTCTTTGTGTTGTGCCGTGCCCAGAAAGCAGTCACCAAGCGTTACTGCGCTTAATTCGCACAACAAACCCAAATCTAAATTTCCTATAAACGCTATCAACGGGCTGCGACAAATATTGAGATCTCTGAGGTACCCACATGATCCGGCCATGAAAGACATACCAAAATATCGCAGGGCAATATTTTTGAGAGGTATGATTGCATGGATAGTACCACAAACTGATAACCAGAAACAAAAAGTTGTGGCAGAAATACAACAACGAATGTGATTCATCGAACAACCCCCATAGTCAAAACCGCATTGGTTATTTGACGGTTGACATAGAAAATATAGCAAAAAAATAAATATTGTCAAATTTTTAAAAAATAATTATTACAAAACAACAACAGCGCGTTGATGCAAAAATGCAATACAGCCTAACTATTCAAATACTTAAGATACGCACTATCATCTGGATCGCGTCCTAAAAATTCACGCAGCAAAACTAATGGATCATAACAACCATAACAGGCAAGCACGGTCTGAATCAAATGATGCCCGGCACGCGGGTTAAGCACTCCTTCTTGCTTAGAGCGCGTCTGAAAACTCAACTGGCGTTAATCTGAAATTCAAATAGAATA
>CAYSPS010000022.1:0-6224 GCA_964432975.1 uncultured Pseudomonadota bacterium
TAAGTCACGTATTATTTTGGCTCCTCAGCCTAATTCATCAATTGTACAGCGTAATTTGCTACTTGATCAGTATTATGGCGCGCAGATCATTCCGGTGCAAGATCGTGTTGAGCGTCGCGAACAATTTGCCATGCTGCAACGCATGCAGGGAACATCATTATATGCAATTCCGGCTGGTGGTTCTGCGCCCCTTGGTACTGTTGGGTATGTAAATGCTGTGTTTGAACTTAAAAAACAAATTGCGCAGGGATTATTACCAATGCCTAATGTTATTTATGTTGCGCTTGGTAGTGGTGGAACCGTTGCCGGTCTTTTGTTAGGAATCAGAGCTGCACAACTACCTATTACATTACGTGCTATTGCCGTAGATTCTGATGATTTCCCATTGGTTTTAAAAAAACTTGTGCCAGCGACGAATCAGCTTTTGCATGAAGCTGACCCGTCATTTCCACTTTTTATGTGGCGTGATGAAGATTTTGCTGTGGCAACTGATTTTATTGGCGGGGGTTACGGTATAGTAAGTCCGCAGGCAGATGCAGCGATAGAGATGTTAAAAAATACTGAACATGTGTTACTTGAAGGAACGTATTCAGCAAAGGCTTTTGCTGCTGTGTTGCATGACATTGCTTCTGGCGGATTAAAAGATAAAACGGTACTTTTTTGGAATACGTTCAGTGCAGGCGAGTTTGCTGATCTGGTAAAAACAGTTGATTATCAAACGCTTCCGGCGGCTTTGCACAAATATTTTGCAACAGCTCATGCGCCCGGCGGGATTTGAACCCACGGCCTGCAGATTAGGAATCTGCCGCTCTATCCAACTGAGCTACGGGCGCAGCATAACAGTTATTACTGTAACATAAGTTACAAGACTCACAAAAAACGTGTCCGCTATTTGAAAATATTCAAATGGCGGACGTCAAGTGCGAACTAAAGAAAGAGAATTTTAGACTATTGCTTTTGCCACTTCTTTATTTGTGTATCCAGCCACTTCAGCTGCATCTAGTTTTTGTGCGGTGACAGACTTTGTTTTTTTGGTTGTGCATTTTTTGCACGACGTCAAGCAACCAACACCGGCAATGAGTAAAGCGAGAAGTGTGATTTTTTTAAACATAAAAATCTCCAAGGGTAAAGTAAAACTATTTGATAGTATAGCACATTTTTTGATGTGTTATTATAATAACGAAACGTACAAGACCATGGCGGTATGAACTGCCGTCATGGTCTTATCTTAAAGACTACTCATTAACTCTTACACGAAGTGCAAAAACAGCCGTTCGCCGGAGAACATGTACAGTTTTTGCAGCACGTGTCGCAAACAATAGTCATATCACCACATTGAGGGCATCCTTGTTTATCGAAAGGTAGCGTAAGTGTCGGTATGAGTGCCAGCCATGCACATGCCAACAAATAAATACATTTCATTTTGTGTCTCCCTTTTTTTAAAACGGCCCCAGAAGTTTCACTTCCCTCTTAGTCTAATAATTTTAAAGTTAGAAAATCAATATTTTAACTTTTTAAATAATATTTTTACTTGAAATTGAAGCGATGTTTTTATTAGCATGATAATAAAGGGAAGGGGAGGTATGCGTTATAAAAATAAGAATAGGTTTTTTTATGTGCTTGTGATGTGGGTCAGTTCGTTGTGGGCAATAAATTTTCCAAGCAAATGGTTTATGTTTAAAATGCATGAATTGGAACCAAATTTCAAACCATTAGTATTGATAGCACCGATGTATTGCAATTCGCACTATTGTGCACGATTATTTTCTGGACTACCAGACACGTATACCGCGCAATCACAAATTGAAGTAATAAAGATGCGTTCTGCTTGCACGTGTTCGCTTGCCAAAAACTGGTGTGCTGTCAATTGCCAAGTATTTGCGTTAGACGCCAATTGCACTGGAGATTCATGCAAAAAGTGCCTTGAGGCGTGTAGCCAAGAACCAGCCTCTTTGGGCGACGCCAAGTTGCCCATTAACCTAAATTTTTATAAAAATTACCAAACGTTTATGCAAACAGTTTTCACTCAACCGCCACCGCTACCCAATGCAGACAAGTCGGTTAATTGGGAAAACGTGGATGCTACGAATCTACTTAAAGAAATCAAGGATAATGAAAATACCTATTTGAGTAAATATTCAAACGATGGCAGTGGGACTTATCATTTATTTCAACTTGCTGCAGCCGCATTAAAAGAAGCTGATGCGGCACTTGTTCTGCGTAGCGAACAAATAGCTGATATTTCGAAAATGGAAAAAACCAAGGAAACTGCGCTGACCAAGGCGCGCGACATTGTTACTGCACTTACGCAACAAAAAGCTTCATTGCGAAATCTTTTGGATGCATGCATGCGTCCAAGCGTCATACCGCTTCCTGCAGTGAGTGAAATCGGTGCCGCAGTTGCATCAACAGCTCTGTCTGCTGGAATTTTTCCTGTCAAACCATCACTTGGTGCAATCAAGACCATGATGCCTACTGACTGGTGCTCAAAGTTTGATCAAAACAATCAGATCGGTGCATGGGCGCATGCATGCTGTATGGTAGGATGGCATCCCTGCGCCATGCAGTATGCTCTCATGAGGTTTGAATTGCCCAAAAAACAAGCAGCACTCCAAGTGCTGCAAGAACTCTTTGACAAGCAGGTTAGACTATTGCAAGAGTTCACACGAGGGGCAGAAAATTTTGATGTGCAGATTAGGTCAATTGGCGATGATATTGCAAAGTTGCGCACACAACTTAACACCTGTATAGCTGGCTCTTGATCAACTAAGGCAATCGAATTTTACATTCCTTGGTCGCAGACAAAGATCTTGGTAAATTCACGTGCGATAGTATGGAGTTTTTCAAGTTGGGCATCGGTTACTTCTTTAGTCTGTGCAATTGCTTGATATATATCGGCATAAAGCGCCATGACATAGCTGACAAATTGTTGCGCGAATGGGCGTACCTGGTGCAATGGTAAGTCGTCTAAAAAATTTTCTTGCAGTAAAAACAGCATAAGTGTTTCATCGATAAATGAATATGTCTGATACTGTTCCTGTTTAAGTAATTCGATGGCTCGTTCACCGCGAGCCAGACTTTGTTGCGAAACTTCATCAAGTTCGGTGCCGAATTGTGCAAAATCTAGTAATTCATGGTATTGCGCCAGTTCAAGACGAAGTGTTCGAGCCATACGCTTGATAGCCTTTGTTTGGGCAGCCCCTGCAACGCGCGAAACTGATAATTCAACATTGACTGCTGGTCGTATGCCTCGATTAAAAAGTTTTGTATCAAAAAAAATCTGCCCATCGGTAATTGAAATTAGATTCGTCGGAATATATGCGGTAATATCATCGTTTTGAATTTGTACGATTGGCAGAGCAGTGACAGAACCGCCCTTAAGAAGTACACCGGCGCGCTCCAGCAGCCGTGAGTGTAAATAGAAAATATCGCCTGGGAACGCTTCACGTCCTGGCGAACGACGCAATAAAAGTGACATTTCACGATATGCAATTGCGTGATTTGTTAGATCATCATATACAACAAGAGCATCATGGCCTTGAGAACGGAAGTATTCAGCAATAGTACAGCCAACATACGGTGCTAAATATTGGTTAAGCACAGGATCGCTTGCTTGTGCACTTACTACAAGCGAATAATCCATGGCACCACTTAAGCGTAAGCGTTGAATTAAACGTGCAACGCTTGCTTGTCGTTGTCCAATGGCAACATAGATGCAGTATACATTTTGGTCTTTTTGATTGAGTATTGTATCAATGGCGACGGTTGTTTTTCCCGTACTGCGGTTGCCAATTAATAATTCACGCTGTCCGCGGCCAACGGGCACAAGTGCATCAATAACGAGCTTGCCAGTCTGCAATGATTCGTTAATTAGGCGACGTTCAATAACCGTAGGGGCCATTGCCTCGACTGGCCACCACGTATCTGCTGTAAGTGGTCCCAGTTCATCAAGCGGACGCCCTGTAGCGTCGATTACACGTCCAATAAGCCCCATTCCAACAGGAATCTTGAATACGTCTCCAGTGCGTTCTACAATTTCACGCTCAGCAACAGCGATGTGGTTATATAATAAAAATACTGAAACAAAATCTTCATCTAAATTAAATACGACGCCTTTGTTACCGCCTTCAAAATTTACCACTTCGCCAAATACGGCATTGGTTAATCCGCTGACGGTGCAGATGTTGTCGCTCACTTGCAAAACGATGCCCACTTCTTGTAATGCGTGCGCAGGACCTTGGGTTAGTGCTTGTTCAAATAATGAAACTAAATCTGTACTTCGTACTTTCATATCATGCCCTTATCAATCATCTGCTGCGCCTCACGTAATTTTTTTGCTACAGAATATTCCCATAACAGTGTGTCACTTTTTGCGCGAATGCCTGCAAGCAGCTGCGCATTTTCTGCAAACGTACAGCGTACATGCTTTTTTGTGATATGTTCTAAAAAATCACGAAATTGTTTTTGTTGTGTGCTATTGAGTGCTGGCATACTGTTAATCTGAAAGAAAATAATCGCATGTTGTATAAAAAATAAACGCGTAATTGCAAGCAAAACGTCGGGTAAAATTTCCATGCGTCGATGAAGGTAAAGCACGTTAATAAGCGCATCAATCATTGGTGGTAGTTGCAAATCTTTTTTAATGTATGCAAGAATTTCATTTTTTTGCTTTGCAGAGACGCCAGGTAATGCAAGCACTGAAAGCCATTGACGTACATTCGCCAAGTGTTTGCCTGCCTGCATGCACATGATGGCGCCATCAGTTGTCAATTTTGGCGCGATCGTGGCAAGAACTGCCTGTGCGTAACGGAGCGCAAGTGTGTTAACCGCCTTATTCATTGTTTCTCCGCAAGTTGTTTGAGCAGGTGATCGATAAATGCTGCGCTGCTTTTTGTTTGTTTAAATTCTCTGGTCAGTTCTTGGCGTGCAGCTGAAAATGCTTGCGTGTACAGCTGCCGTTGTACTGCGTGTTGTGCATATTGTGCGCATTGTTGTTCATAAAGTTTCTGTGCATCGTGCATGCGTTGGTCTAACTTTTTTTGTAACTCACTTTGTTGTACCTGTACAGTAGCATGCCAGTGATGAATATTTTCAAGTAACCGTTTCACTTCATGTTGTACGTCTTGTAATTTTTGTTCGCTAGTAAGTGTCCGCGCATGTTCCAGCCGAATAGATTCATGTAACGCATGTATTGATGTCAGCTGTGCGCGTAATTGTTCGCGTAAAAACGGATATGCGTAAGTTTTAAATACGTGCAAAGCAAAAAATACTAAAATTCCGGCATTAAACAGTCGAAAAAATGTGAACAAGAGCTCTGGCACGATCATTGTCTCGCCTTTTCAATGATAAATGCCGTAAGTTTTTCGATGTGTGCTGGTGAAATTGTTGGTGTAAGTGGAGCCGCTATCAGAAAAGGGCTGCGGCTTATTGCACGCTTAAAAGTCGGTATATGTACTGCAAATGATTGACGTGCTTCTTGCCAAACGTGCGCGATTTGCTCTTCTTTGTTGAGAGACTTTTGTGTTTGTTGGCGCAACTCGTGATCAAGGCTTTCTTGTTGTCGTGCATGTTCATCCAGGCGCACAAGCACAGGCCGCCATAGAAATTTGCGCAAAAGCGCATAGGCAATAAGGAAATGAATAATTTGCACGATGATCGTGATATTAATATCAATCATGCACGGCTCCCCACGGCATACCCCCGTATGCGTGCTAACTAGACACTAAAAAATATCAAAAGCAGTGCAACTACAAGTGCATACACGGCAAGAGATTCGACCAAACCCATAGCAAGCAGCATTGCCATGCGGATTTTTCCGGCACTTTCAGGGTATTTGCCCAAGTTTTCGCATGCTCGTGAGCCGATCAGCCCTTGTCCGAGTGCCGGACCAATGGTGCCGATTCCTATGGCAAATCCAGCAGCAATATATGCAGCTGCTTTTGCAAATGCTATTTCCATATGATTCCTTACTCCTTGAACTCCATCTTACGAAAGAAATTTCTTATATTGAAAGAGTTTGTTCTTGTTGATAAGGGTCGCTCTTTTTGTACGATAAGTCAAATTGGTCAACGATTGCTTTAACATGATGCGCAAATTGTTGTTCATTATGCTCAAAGTCTTCGTTGCATGCAAGGGTAAGTACGGGTACGTCTTGTAGATATTCTGCAACACCTTCTTTTTTGACGAGCCAGCGCTCGTGCTTGTTATGCAGACGTTCAAGATAC
>CAYSPS010000022.1:6234-14071 GCA_964432975.1 uncultured Pseudomonadota bacterium
GCGGCACGGCAGCTTCTTCTTGACGTGCACGATATTTAAGGCGTGCGTAACATACCTGTGGATCGGTTTGTAAATAAATAAATCCGGTGGGGCGCGTAGCATATCCTTCAACAAGCCACGAAAACCAGTCGCGATATAGTGCCCATTCAAGGCTGGACATAACACCCATTTCATAGCAATTTTGCGCAAAGCAATAGCGGTCAGAGTATACCGAGCGTTCAAGCACTTGTATGCCGCTGATACAGGTTTTTGCATTTCGCTCTTGTTCAAGCACGCGTGTAACAAAGGCGTATGTTTGAAAAGTATATGCCCAGCGCTGGGCATCGCTATAAAATTTTTCTAATAAATTATCACCTGTTCCAATATCTTGCCAACGTTCATGGGGCTCAAAAACTGGGTCAATAACAACATGATTATCAAGCATACGCAAAAATGTTGATTTGCCTGCACCGATATTGCCTTCAATAATTAACGAATGTTTTAATGGGACAGGGATCATAGTACCGTCCTTTCTCTTTGGGCAAAAAATTTTTTAGGGAACAATCGCTTTTTAGTTTAGCGGTTTAAAAAGCAAAAATCGAGCGTCTTTTTTAAGAAGCTTTATTTGTTGTATTAGGCGATTCAATCGTTGTTTTTTGTATAAGAAGAAAGTTCTGATATGTCTAATTTTGATAGGTAATTTGTATGAGTGTAAGCCCACGTGCAGGTGCACATGGGAGTGTGTGCTCAGGATTTTTTTTCTTTAAAATATTGCGCACATTTTCAAGAGAAAGATGTGGGCGAGAGGCAACCTCAAGACAGGCACCGGTAATACGCCTGACCATGTGATGTAAAAAGCTTTTTGCTTTAAAAATGAGCGCATACGTGTGCTCATTTATGTGCTCAACGCACATACTATCGATTGTGCGTACCGTATCAGTTAATTCTGCACCCGTGCAAAAGCTCCTGAAGTCATGGGTGCCAACAAACAGTGTGCACGCACTTTGTAATTTTACTAAATCAACTGGCCAGCGATAGTGCCAAACAAAGCGCGCTGTAAATGGGTCCGGGCGCTCGAGTGACCATGTGTATCGATATTCTTTTTGCACGACACCAATATGCGGGTTGTAATGATCAGGAGCTGGTGTGAGTTTTTTAATAAAGATAGCAGCCGGAAGTTTATTGTTCCATGCTGTCAGGATAGTTGATGGGTTAATGGGCAAATCTGTCGTAAATGTTGCCACTTGTTCGCATGCATGGACACCGGCATCGGTGCGTGAAGCGCCGACGATGACGCAGTTTTGGTGAAAAACCTCAAAAAATTTTTTTTGCATTGTACCAACGATCGTTGGCATGTTTTTCTGTGCTTGTTCTTGCCAGCCATGATAATCAGTACCATCGTATGCGACGATCATTTTATAACGCATTAAGCAGGCTCAGTCTTTTTTAAGTATTGTGTAAAAAGCTTCTTGTGGTACGGTAACTTGCCCAATTTGCTTCATTTTTTTCTTGCCACGTTTTTGTTTTTCAAGCAGTTTCATTTTGCGTGTGACATCACCACCATACAGTGGCGCAGTGACGTCCTTGCGAAATGCTTTGACTGTTTCGCGTGCGATAATACGTGAGCCAATGGCAGCTTGAATGGCTACCTCATATTGTTGGCGTGGAATGACCTTGCGTAATTTTTCAACCAAACCTTTACCAACACGATACGCTTTTTCTTTATGCACAATGAGCGATAACGCATCAACTTGTTTGCCATTGAGCAAGATGTCCATTTTCACCAAGTCTGATGGATGATAATGCGGGCCTTCGTAGTCGAAACTGGCATAACCAGCACTCATCGACTTGAGTTGATCATAAAAATCGGTTGCAATTTCATTTAAGGGTAATTGGTATTTTAAAATTATACGATCTTCATCTAAAAATCGCATTTCAATTTGTTTGCCAAGTTTATCTTCACAAAGATTTATGGTGTTGCCAACATATTGCTTGGGAACAATAATCGTTGCATCCATGATTGGTTCAAATATTTCACTGACATGGTTGGGGTCTGGAAAGTCTGATAGATTTTAGATTTCTCGCAGTTGTCCTTCTGCCATTTTGACTTTATACATAACGCTCGGTGCAGTTACGATAACTGCTTGTTCATATTCTTGTTCAAGGCGTTGCTTGAATACGTCCATATGAAGCAGCCCCAAAAAGCCGCAGCGAAATCCAAGTCCGAGCGCTGCCGATGTTTTTTTCTCAACGGTTACGCTTGCATCATTAAGTGTTAATTTATCGATGGCATCTTGTAGATTGCCGAATTCGCTGTTTTCAACCGGATAAATTCCTGCAAACACCATTGGTTTTGCTGGTTTAAATCCCGGGAAAGCTGTAACCGGATGCTTTGGATCAAAAATGGTGTCGCCTACGCGTGCGTCGCGTACCGATTTCATGCCTGTGATAATATAACCAACTTGGCCAGCATAAAGGGCGTCATAAGGTGTTTCGTTGGGATACATGAGCCCCAATTCTAAGAGTTCATATTTTTTATCTGCTTGCGCCAATTGAATAATATCGTTTTTGTGTAATGTGCCATCTTGGATATACGCAAGACATACAACGCCACGGTATTCATCAAACCATGAATCAAACAAGAGTGCCTTGAGTGGTGCCTCAACGTGCGCTTTAGGCGCAGGAATACACGTCACAACTGCATCAAGAACAGCTGCAACATTCTGTCCAGTTTTTGCTGACAGAAGAATGATCTCTTCGCGTTTGAAATCAAATAAGTGCTCAAGCTGATGGATAACCCGCTCGGTTTGTGCATTTTGCAAATCTATCTTGTTAATAACGGGGATGATGGCAAGGTCTTGTTCAAATGCCAAATAAAAATTTGCCATTGTTTGCGCTTGTACGCCATCGACGGCGTCTACGAGCAATACAGCACCTTGACAGGCATACAATGAGCGAGAGACTTCATAGCTGAAATCGACATGCCCTGGGGTATCAATGAGATTGAGAAGATATGGTGTGCCATTTGCTTCATAAAACATCGATGCTGTTTGTGCTTTAACGGTGATGCCGCGTTCCCGTTCTACTTGAAGCTTGTCCAAAAATTGTTCTTCATGGCGTGCCGGATCGATCGTGCCGGTTAATTCCAGCAATCGGTCAGAAAGGGTCGACTTGCCATGGTCTATATGCGCGATAATAGAAAAATTACGGATTTTATCAGGCGTAAACGCCTTTAGGTTCATTTTTTTTGTCATATATATAGTTTACCGTAAATGATGACAAATGGTAATACCGAGAGCCGCCGGGGTTACTTTCTCAACGTATTTGATTAAAATAAAGAGGCGTGGTGCTTTGTTGGTAAACGGAGTGGCTGTGAAAATTTTTAAGTTTAAATCTGCCTGGATTTTGTTGTTTTTAACAAGTTGTTCGTGTTTTCATTCTGAACAAGGTGTTTTAATGAATGAGATTTCTACATTTAACGATGTGCAAGTATTGTTTGCAAATAACGTTGCGCATGTTCAAAAGATTATCGCGCAAATGAAATCGTTCGGGCCCGAACAGGTTTGTGCGATTGTGCGTATTCCTGATGATCAACGAACATTTGCCAATACTGCGCAGGCAATGGATGAAATTGGTCGACGCGTATCTATTGGTCTATCAGTGTTAGGATTGCTTAAAGAAGTAAGTCCCGATGAGTCGATTCGTACACAGGCGCATGATGGGCTTCTTTTGTTGCAGCCATTTTTGCAAGAAAATTTAAGCAAAAACGTTTCCCTGTTTAAAGCATTTAAAGCATATGTTGATGGTAACGCAAGAACAGATGCGCTCAATGCACAAGAAAAATATTATCTGCAAGAAACGATGCGCGCATATGCGCGAGAAGGGCTTTTGCTGCCAGAGCCCGAACTAAAAAAAGTCAAAGAGTTAAGCACGCAGCTTTCTCAAATTGGATTACAATTTGAGAAAAATATAACTGATGTCACGACAAAATTACCATTGAGCGCGCAGCAACTTGTTGGTGTGCCAGAACCGGTTCTTGCGGGATTGCAAAAAGATGACAAGGGCAATTATCTTGTTGGGCTTGATTATGCAACCGTTTTTCCCATTATGACGCATGCACGTGATGAAAAAACGCGTAAAGCTGTTTTTGAGGCATTTGATAATCGTGCATATCCGCAAAATTATCCATTACTTAAACAGCTCATTGCTCAGCGTGATGAGCTTGCACATTTATTGGGTTTCCCAACGTATGCTGCATATGATCTTGATGATCAGATGGCAAAAACGCCAAAAATTGTTGAAGAATTTTTAAACAAAATAGTTGCTCCTGCACGCCAAAAACAAGCGCATGAATTTAAAGAATTAACTGCTGATTTGCCAGCAACTGTGACCTTAACGGTTGATGCGCAAGAGCAGTATAAGCAGAAACATTTTAAATTGAATGACGCTGAAATTGCGCAATATTTTCCTGTTGCGCATGTGATTGAGCAAATTCTTGCTATTTATCAAGAATTTTTGGGTTTAACGTTTGAGCCTTTGCCAGCAGGTGGGCTCTGGCACGAATCAGTCCAAGCATTTGCAGTGCGCAATGCCGATGATCATGTGTTTCGCGGCTACTTGTTGCTTGATTTATACCCTCGGCCGCATAAATATTCACATGCGTGTATGGTTGATTTAGTGCCTCCACAACGCATGCACGATGGTTCTTTGCGGTCAGCAGTGATTGCTGTTATTGCAAATTTTCCAACGCCAACGCGTGCGCATCCAGGGCTTTTGCGCTTTACTGAAGTAGAAACATTCTTTCATGAATTCGGTCATGCGATGCATGGCATACTTGGTGCGACACAAATGTCTGGTTTTGCAGGCACAAGCACCAAAAAAGATTTTGTTGAGGTACCATCGCAAATGTTTGAACAGTGGCTCAAAGATCCTGCAATTGTGCGTCGTCTGAGCTGTCATTATCAAACACATGAACCACTTCCTGATCGTTTGATTGGTGTTTTGATTAAGATCGATAAGTTTGATATTGGTGACTTTACTTTACGCCAATTGGGTATTGCCCAGTTGTCACTTAAATTTTTTACTGGTATTCCAGAAGATATTCAATGCTTGTATCAAGATATAACAATACGTGCGCGCCCATATATCTTTTTTGATTCAGAAAAATCACATATGCCTGCAAGTTTTGGACATTTAATCGAATATGCAGCAAAGTATTACAGTTATTTGTGGTCTAAGGTTTATGCGCTTGATCTTTTTGCAAAGATCAAGCGGGACGGTTTATTAAATCCGACGGTTGGCAAAGTGTTAATCGAAAAAGTTCTCGGTCGTGGCGGTAGCGCGCAACCGATTGAACTCGTAAGAGATTTTTTGGGTCGTGAGCCTAACGCTGATGCATATATTCAATATATGCAAAAATAGTATTACTAAAAACACGGGGTCCATTAAACTTCTTCTGCATTCACCCCTCGATAATTTTGGCTTCGCCAAACACTCGGGGCGAACGGAATAATTGAATCTGTTAAGTCTCGTTTGTAGTGAGTAATTTCGAGCAGCCAATGTTTTTAATTCTAATTCCGTTCGTGGCGAGTGTCCGTCATTTCGCAAGAAATGGCGTGATGTATCGAGCCATGAACACTTTTTATATTTATGTTTACCCGTCGATACATTTGGCGTTGCCCAACACTTAGGTCAACCGGAATGAGTAAACTTTTTACAATAGTTTAAGTTCCGCTAGGTTTCGAAAGCAGTCTGTTTTTATTCACGATTTTAAGGAGCAATAAACTTGCTTCTTTTTGAGAGCGATTCTTACAATTGCAAAAGAGGTATTCGAATAAGATTAAATAGAAAAAGGACAAGTATTTATGCACAAATACCTTTTGTGGTTAAGTTGTGGGTTGGTCTTTTTGTTCGGCTTATTATTTTTGCATTATGCGCATGTGGTTAATGGAGGCTATATGACTATCGATCCGATGATTACATCTGTTGATGACGTGCAAAAATTGTGTGCTAATAATGTATTGCATGTGCAAGCGCTGGTACAAGATACTGAGTTATGGTTGCGCACTCATGTGCAAAAATTTTTAGAAATTCCCGAGAATCAACGTACCTTTGAAAATACAGCGCGAGCGCTTGATGAAATTAATTATCAAATTTATGTAACGTCGCAAATTTTAGATGTTTTGCGCGATGTCAGTGATGATATTTTAGTGCGTGAACATGCGCGTGAAGGCGGCGTTAAATTTCAACAAATTGCACAAGAGTTGGTTTTGGCAAATCCAGCAGTGTTTTCCGTATTTGCTGATTATGTTAAGCATCGTGCAAAAAAAGAAATTCTATCTGATGAGGAGCGTTATTTTTTAAGCGAAACTCTGCGCGAGTATGAGCGTAATGGTTTATTGTTGTCGCAAGAGAACTTTGATCGCGTCAAAATTTTATATGATGAAACCAAGAAACTCAATAGTGCATTTAATGAAAATATTGATATATCACCCTTTGCCGTTCCCTGTACGGTGGCAGAACTCGATGGTTTGCCCGGGTACATGCGTGAGAATTTGGCGCGTGACGCCCAAGGAAGATATTTAGTTGATTATCCAACGGCATTTTCTGTGCTTGCTCATGTGAATCTTGGTGAAACACGCAAAAAAATATATCGCGCAATTAAAAACCGAGCATATCCTCAAAATTATCCATTACTTGAGCGTATCATTGTAAAAAATGATGCGCGGGCACGATTGCTTGGTTTTGATTCTTATGCTGCATATGATGTGGCAAATCAAATTGCCGTTACGCCGAAAGCTGTACAAAACTTTTTAGCGTCACTGTACGGTGGCGCACAACAAAAACAAATACGTGAATGGGCACTGTTAATCAAAAATTTACCTCAGTCTGTCCATTTAACGCCTGATGGTAAAATAAATGCCTGGGACCTTGATTATGCAAAAGAACAGTTTAAGCGTCAGCAATTTGGTATTGATGACGGCGTTATTGCTCAATATTTTCCGATTGATTACGTTATCAAGCGATTATTTGATATTTGCCAGCAGTTTTTTGGCTTGATCATAACGCCAGTTGAAGGCGTGTTTTGGCATCCATCGGTGCAATGTTTTTCTGTGCATGGTGTGCATGATCATGTTTCGTATGGTTATTTAGTGCTTGATTTGCATGCGCGTCCACACAAATACGCACAGGGAGCCGCAGCCATAGACGTAGTACCTGCACGGCGTGCAAAAAATGGAGCGCGTCAAAATGCTGTCGTTGTTGTTATCGCCAATTGCCCAGCACTCATAAAAGATAATCCAGTATTGTTGCGTTTTGCGCAATTAAAAACACTTTTTCATGAATTTGGTCATGCAATGCAGGGGCTTGTTGGATCATCCTTGCTTGCCGGATTTGCTGAAACTAATGCAAAAGTGGATTTTTTTGAATTTCCTTCGCAAATGTTTGAACTATGGCTTGATGATCCAGTGATTGTGCGCATGATCAGTAAACATTATCAAACAGGAGACCCATTATCTGAAGATCAAATTTCTCGCTTGTTGCGCAGCGAAAAATCTGATATTGGTGATTATACATTGCATGAGCTTGCATTTTCTGATTTATCACTGACTCTTTTTTTGAAGGAAAAACCGAATATTCAACAGACGTATCGCAAAATTATGAATTACTATTGCCCTTATGTTGTATTTGATGACCAAGATCATATGCCAGCAGGCTGGGGGATTTTGGCAGATTTTATTTACGGTTCTAAATATTACAGCTATTTATGGTCAAAAGTGTATGCGCTTGATATCTATCAAGTACTTAAGAGCCCATCTGAAAACTCATAATCTTGCAAAACATAGTCTCTGTGCTGCTA
>CAYSPS010000023.1:0-9994 GCA_964432975.1 uncultured Pseudomonadota bacterium
TTTTGTTTTTCATGTTAGGAAGCCTATATTTCTTATTTATTTATGCAACAACGCCGCGGAGCATTGCATCAATGCGTGCGACGATTTCTGGTAAAACCGCATCTGCTGGGAACGTGTCACGCAATTGCGCAAGTGCCGTGCGCTGTTCTTCGCTGCAAATTTCTGGTGCACGCAGTGCTTTAAGCACAAGAAGCTGATGTTCTAGCATCATCGGTGTGGGGTGCCAGAGTCTGACGGTCGTGTCCCGAGAACCGCTTGCGAGAATTTTGCCATCTGGGCTAAACGCGACGCAACGTACGTCACGTGTATGCCCACGCAGTATGGCGCATTTTGTGCCACTTTCAACATTCCAGAGTCTGAGAGTATTAACTGAACCACTTGCAAGAGTTTTGCCATCTGGACTAAAGGCGAGACACCATACACTGTTCATATGCTCAGACGTGGCACGTTCTGGGCGAGTTGCAACATTCCAAAGTCTGACAGTATGATCAGCTGAACCACTTGCAAGAATTTGGCCATCTGGGCTAAATGCAACAGCCCAGACCCAACCTGTATGCTGCAATTGGCGTGAATTGCCAGTCTCAATATCCCAGAGTCTGATGGTATTATCGACTGAACCGCTTGCAAGTGTTTTGCCGTCTGGACTAAATGCTATACAACGTACGCCACGTGTATGTCCATGCAGTATGGCACGTTCTGTGCCAGTCTCAATATCCCAGAGTCTGATGGTATTATTCTCTGAACCGCTTGCAAGAGTTTTGCCATCTGGGCTAAAGGTAATACAGTTTACCCAATCCGTATGCCCAGACAGTGTGGCGAGTGCCATGCGAGTTGCAACATTCCAAAGTCTGACAGTATCATCAGCTGAACCGCTTGCAAGAGTTTTGCCATCTGGACTAAAGGCAACACAGTTTACCCAACCTTCATGCTCAGATAATTGGTCTTGTTGTATAGTTGCGTAATTCCATATAGTGGACAAATCTTTTGGCAATATGTGTGCAAGCGGAGGAACGTTTCCATTAAATTGAGTTAAAAATTCTTTGCTTTCAAGCACATGCGCATACAATGCACGTGCATCTTCTTTGCCATGTTCAAAAATTCCTTCGCACAATAGATAATTGTACAAATAACACAACTCAAATTGTGTTTGTACTGGCAGGCGCAGAGCCGCTGATAAACGTGTATTAGGCGGATAATCGCGAATGAGGGTTAAAAGTGTGTTCAAAGTTTGTGCGCTGACATCAACCTTTGTAACTTCTTTTTTTTCGAACTTTTTCGCTGTCGTGAAAAAACCTGATTTCAGCTCATTAACTTCTTGTGCGTTAAACTCAATAAGCACGGAGTCTGCGGTCAAAAACCAAACCGTTTGTTCGGTGAAAAAATTTGCCGGTTCATCAGCTGGTCCAGCTGCGCAGGCGTGTATCTTGGGCACCATCAAACTGAGTAAGCTGAGTGAAAGTAAAAGTAATTTTTTCATGATAACCTCATTTTTAAATTAGTTTTTTATTGCAGCGAGCAACGGTCGTTCTTGCGTAGCATTTGATCTTCGCGGAGCATTGCGTCAATACGTGCAACAACTTCTGGTAAAACCGCATCCGCTGGTAATGTTTCACGTAATTGAACAAGTGCCGTGCGTTGTTCTTCGCTTGATATTCCTGGTGCGTGTATTGTTTTAAGCACAAGAAGCTGATGTTCTGGTGTTAATTGTGTTGGTTGCCAGAGTCTGACGGTTTTATCATCTGAGCAACTTGCAAGGGTTTTGCCATCTGGGCTAAATGCGGTACATCGTATCACCATTGTATGCCCAGGCAATTGGCGTGAATTGCTAGTTCTAACATCCCAAAGCCTGACAGTTTTGTCCCCTGAACAGCTTGCAAGTATTTTGCCATCTGGGCTAAATGCGACGCACCATACATAATCTGTATGCCCAAACAGTATGGCGTGTTTTGTGCCAGTGCCAACGTTCCAGAGCCTAACAGTATGATCTCCTGAACAGCTTGCAAGAGTTTTGCCATCTGGGTTGAAGGCAACCCAGCTTACGAAAGTAGTATGCCCAGACAACTGTCGGGACTTGCCAGTTTCAATATTCCAGAGCCTGATGGTAGGATCCTCTGTACCGCTTGCAAGTATTTTGCCATTTGGGCTAAATGCTATACACCATACATCGTCCGTATGCCCAAGCAATTGACGAGAATTGCCTGTTTCAACATTCCAGAGCCAGATGATTTGATCCCTTGACCCGCTTGCAAGAGTTTTACCATTTGGGCTAAATGCGATACAAGTTACCCGATCTGTAGGCCCAGACAGTGTGGCGCGTTCTGTGCTAGTTGCAACATCCCAGAGCCTGACGGTCTTATCAGCTGAACCGCTTGCAAGAGTTTTGCCATCTGGACTAAAAGCGATACAGCCTACACCATCTGTATGCCCAGACAGTGTAGTGCGTTGGGCGCCAGTTTCAACATCCCAAAGTCTGACGGTCTTATCCTCTGACCCGCTTGCAAGTGTTTTGCCATCTGGGCTAAATGCAATACAGAATACAAAACTTGTGTGTCCAGAGAATTGGCATGACTTTATAGTTGCGTAGTAATTCCACGGCAAAATAAATTTAGGCTTTATTGATTCGAGTGGTGGAATTTTGCCATCAAACTCAGCCAGGAAATCTTTACTTTCAAGCACATTGGCATAGAGTGCGCGTGCATCTTCGCACCCGTGTTCAAAAACGCCATCGCACATCAAAAACTCATACAAGTAACACAACTCAAATTGTGTTTTTACTGGCAAGCGCAGAGCTACTGATAAACGTGCATAAGATGGGTGGTCGTGAACGAGCTTCAAGAGCTCGCGCACAGTTTGTGCGCTGACATCGACTGGCACTGCTTCGATTGAAGCTGTTGCGCGCAAGTGATTAAATCTTGCTCTGCTACTGAGAAATTGTGATTTGAGTTCTGCTGTGTCCAATGCGCTTAATTCTACGCTTACACCATCGTTTGATATCAGCGTAACCGGTTCATTGTGAACCGGTTCATCAGCTGGCCCAGCTGCGCAGGCGCGTGACAACTTGGGCGCCAGTAAGCTGAGTACGCTGAGTGAAAGTAAAAGTATTTTTTTCACGATAACCCCATTTTAAAACAAACTAAATTAATAATAGAAATTATACCATATTAAGAAAAAATTGCAAGAGAACTTGATGTTTTTATGCTATTATTAAGAGCGTTGCTTCATTATTTTTTTAATAAAATTATTAAGGAATAGCCTATGGCCGGCTTTAATCGTGTGATTATCATGGGAAACCTTACTCGTGACCCTGACTACAAACAGCTTAATTCAGGACAGGCAGTTTGCCGTCTTGGATTGGCTGCAAATCGTCAATATCGTAACAAGCAAACTGGCGATATGGTGCAAGAAGTGTGCTTTGTTGATGTTGATGTGTGGGGTCCGCAAGCTGAAAGTTGTCGTCAGTATTTGGCAAAAGGGCGTCCGGTATTAGTTGAAGGGCGTTTAAAGTTAGATACGTGGCAAGATAATGATGGCAAAAATCGTAGTAAACACTCGATTGTTGCAGATCGTGTTGTGTTTATGTCATCAGCAAGTGCAGCTGAGTCAGTTGATACAAATCTGCAAGAAACGCGTATGCAATCACAAGATGATTTACTTGAACGCGTTAAAACACTCGCTGCACAAAATGCTCCTGAAGTTGATAGCTTTACCGGTGCACATAAAGAACCGGTAAAAGAAAAATCGAAGAAGAAAAAAGCCGAAACTTCATCAACAACGGGCGAAGTTGATATTGTTGATGAGCCGCCGTTTCAAGAATTGCCATTTTAAGTTTCTACAAATCCCACGCGATAATTGTGCCAAATAAACTCGTATTAAATGTGCGTTTGCCATTAAATACGTGATCAATGGTCATGGCAACATGTGGCGCATGTGGGTGTTTGAATGTTGCAAAATCGCATTCAAGCACAAAATGAAATGTGTTCATTCTCCATGACCACCATTGAGGATCGGTATTTTGGCACACGTTCGTTGCACCTTGGTGTGTATGTGAAAAACCAAAAGTAAATGACAGGCCATATGCTAAATGATCAAATTTGAAAAATTCACCAATGCGCCATTGCAACCCAGGACTGACAGTTGCGCACATACGCGCAAGTTTAATCCAGCCAGATTGTTCATAGGCAGTTTTTATTGCAATTACGCGTTGTGTTGATAAAAACTGTAGCACGCCAACCTGCAACCCAACAGTTAGCCAGTCAAGCGCGCCGAGAGCTCCTGTTGCGCATAATGAAATTCCTTTGTGGCCATTACTGCCCCGAGGTAACATAAATGGACACTGTGCTGGTGCACAGGGCGCCGTGGGTAGTTGTAGGCCGAGCGTAAGTGTTCCATCCAGAAAATCGAGCACATCCATGTCTTCATAATTAATTGTCCAGCCGCCAAAAAGCATGATGTCACCAAGACCACCAGAATGCAGTGCGCGTGGGTAAATGCCATAGCGACAAAGATTTTGGTCAAATCTGCCAAAGAATTGCTGCCAATCGGACAGAGAAAGATTGGCGCCAACACTTGATGGATCGGTTAAATCAATTGCCATCACATTGCGCATTGAAATTTTTTTAATAGGTATGCATGTGCCAACAAAAAAGCCGTGAGAGAAATTTTGTACAAACGTTGGGAAGAATTCTACCAAAGAGCATTTGCCTTCAAATCCAAGCCGACCAAAGAGATTTGATGCTGGGGTGTTTTGCCATAAATTATTGAGATAGCCATGGGGCGCGCATTGTAAAATGCAGGCCGGCACATTTTTTGCAATTGCGTGCATATTTTGCAGCCCATAGATATCTATGGGGCGTGTATCACAGCCAACGTCAGTATATCCTCTGGTTGCATGGCCACCGCGTAAACGCACATCAAGAGTTGTGAGCCATTTTTTTGCAAATCGTGGTTCCCCAAAAAATGGTTCAGGCATATAAAAGTAAGCTGGATAATACCAATAAGCGTATAAATTTGTTGAAAGACTCAGAATTAAAAAAATAGTTCTGAACCGCACCATAAATTTCCTCGCTCATTGCTGACGGCCATCGTTTATGGTAATCTAAAAGTAGTAATCATTCTAAATACTAGTGTACTGTTATGAAACACCATCATTCATGCGAACATCAGCCTAGCAATAACCAAACAACCTCTCAAGAAAAAGTGGCAAGTGAACCTGTTGAAACAGCTTCTTCGACAGATAACCAATTGATCAGTTGCCAGTCTGATCTTAAAGAACTGCATGAAAAGTTTTTACGTGTGAATGCTGATTTGCACAATTTTAAAAATCGTATGGCACGCGAAAAAGCTTCTTGGATTCAAGATGCGAACATACAGATGCTAAAAGACTTGCTGCCTGTCGTCGATAACTTTGAGCGTGCTTTTGTGACAGCAGATGGCCAACAGCTTGAAACAGCAGACAAAAAGTGGCTGGACGGTTTGCATCTAACGTATAAAGAGCTTACTAAATTTTTGTACGACAAAGGTGTGCGTGAAATTGATTGTTCAACAAGTTTTGATCCACAGGTGCATGAAGCTATAGCCCATGTTGCTGTTCCAAATAAAGCCGCAGGCGATATTATTGAGGTTCATCAAAAAGGTTACATGCTCAATGATATTGTTATTCGTCCAGCACAAGTAAGTGTCGCAAAATAACTGTCCGGCGGTTTTATCGCACAATTCCCAAAATAATTTCAATAGCTATAAGCGCAATAATAAGGACTTCCAAAATTTCAGCACGTATGGTTTCAAGACGATGATAATAAACCGCGTTGATGCCAGTGATAATATCTAATTTATTATCAATTGCGCGCTTCCAGCCTTTCAAATCAAGTTTTTCGCCAAGTAAGTTATAAAGTTCAGTTAAATATGGGTCATTGGCTGTTTTGATACTATTTTGCAATTGTTCGGTTATGACCGAAATATCAACCTTGAGTCGGCCAAGTTCGGCAACTGGGTTGCGTGGTAGTCCGATAACGGGGAAAAGCTGTCGTTTTGGTATGCTCATTTCTTTGCGTTCATATAATTGATTTAAGCGGCGTGCAAGTAACTGATCAAAGTACATGAGCTCAAGTTGTTGAATATTGCCGAATTCAAATAAATCAATAAATTCTGCAAAATCTTCGTCATATACAAACGCTGCCTCAGTGTCGATGATAATAAAGTCACCGCGGTAATAACCAAATGCTGAGTCCAAGATATCTTGTTTTTGGTACTCAGCAAGCGTTTCTGTTTCAAAGCGTACCAATTCTGCAATAGTGCCTCCCCAGCGCTCTTGCAATACTTTATGATCAACTTCAGAGTCGACATCGGGCTGTATGACGGTATAGGTTGTTCGTAGTTGAAAAAATTGTGGTTTAATAACAAATGGTTCGATGCGTTTAAAAATAAATTGCGCATCTGCAAGACTGCGTTCTTGATATTCAGCGCCAATTGCTATTACAAGCCCGCGCAAATCTTCTAAAGATTGATTGAATGGTACTTTATAGGTGAGCGAAATGGCGCCGAATTCGTAAAGTTTGCTGGTATACAGTGTTGCAATGCGAGTATTCTCTGGCAATTCGACAGCGACTGGTGCTTTGTACTGTCGAAAATAGCGTGGCACGACGAGCGGTGTGGTGCGAATTGCTTGAGTTGCTTCGAGTTTAACTAAATTAATGTCCTCGCCAATATCAAATGAACAGAAAATATATAAATTCCCAGAAAATGTAGATTTTGGCATAACCATAACCCCTTCTTACCCTAACGCTATCGCATTGTAGTTAAATTGACAACGATTATTCAGTCGATCACAAAAAATATATCTCTTGATCATATTTGACCAAATGTTCTTGTACCAAAAGATTTAACACTCGTGAAAGTCTGGCAGGTTCATAGTGCGCAAAAATATCAAAAATTTCTTGTTCGCTGAGCGTAGAATTTTGTAGCAGTGCGTGCAAGATTTTGCCACGCAACTGTCTATTTGATCCGTTAAATTTTGTTTGCTGTGTATAATGAGCACTTTTTCGCGTTGGATTTTTATATAATTTTTTAAGCATTACGCCATAATCCATCAATGCATAGTACCATTGGCGCGGATTTTCACGATCAAGTGTCTGTGTAACGAAAGATACTAAGTCTTGATCATGTACGCGTTCTTGATTTGCAAAAAAGTGATGAATAAAAACAGCGCGAATATTTGTTTCAATAAAAACATGCGGCTTGTTAAATGCAAAGGTAGAAATAGAACATGATGTTGCTGGTCCAATGCCAGGCAGTTGATGTAAAGTTGCCGGATCGCGTGGCAACTGTCCGGCGAAATTTTGTACAATAATTTGCGCTGCTTGTTGGATATATAAAGCACGACGGTTATAGCCAAGCCCTTTCCAAAGTGCAAGTACGTGCGCAAAAGGCGCATGCGCAAGCGCTTCAAATGTCGGCAATTGTTGAATAAATGTTAAAAATTTTTGCTCAACACGAAAGGTTTGTGTTTGTTGAAGCATGATTTCTGACAAAAAAACCCAATATGGATTTTCTGTGTCACGCCACACGAAAATTCGCTTATTTTTTTTATAAAAATCATAAATTAAAGCACGAAAAACATGTGCGTTGCACATAAATCACTCATGAGCTTGATAGTGTTCGATGGTGCTATACACCGGCCCATTACAAGTCAGTTGTGACTCGTTGAGCGTAAATTCTTTAACAAGAAATTTTAAATGTGGCTTGCACAGGTTGCGAACAAGATCGGCAAGTTTTGCGCGATTGTGTACATGTTTGATACGAGCTAATGTTACGTGATTGGTAAATGGCTTTGTGTCTAGTATCACAAATTTTCCTACGCACGTTTGAATGTGTTGTTGCAGCGCAAATACCGGTGCGCCATTGAGGGCAACCCATAACACATGCGGGTTTTCTGGTGTAAAAAAACCGATTTCTGCAAGCATAAGCTCAAATGGTTTGAAAGAAATTTTTTTAAGCTCGTTGCGTATCTGTGCAAGTGTTTGCGAGGCAACATTGCCTAGGAATGCGAGCGTTAAGTGTAAATTTTCTGGTTCGACATATTTGCCCACAAATACATTTTCATGGGCGCATTCTTTTTGCAAAAGAGTAAGTTCTTTTTTTATGTCTTCTGGAAGTTCGATAGCGATAAAGCAACGTGGCATGAGGCACCACTTTCATGTAAAGAAGTGGAGCTGGCGATTGGATTTGAACCAACGACCTGCTGATTACAAATCAGCTGCTCTACCAACTGAGCTACGCCAGCCCGAATTATTTCTATTTTATCAAAGATTGTGGACAAATTATAGTGTGAAAGAGTCTCTAAATTTTTTGAAAAGCCTGTTCCAAATCCGCAACCAAGTCTTGCACGTCTTCTATGCCAACTGACAGACGGATAAGAGTATCTTTAATGCCAATCGCCTCGCGGTCTTTTTGCGGTACCGATGCATGTGTCATCGATGCTGGGTGTTCAATGAGCGACTCAACGACACCAAGGCTTTCTGCTATTGAAATAATTTTGAGCGATTCCAAAAATTTAATCGCAGTTTTTTTATCACCAATCAATTCAAACGCAAGCATGCCGCTAAAGCCGGACATCTGTTTTTTGGCAATGTCATGACCAGGATGTGTATGGAATCCTGGATAATATATTTTTGTGATTTTTGGGTTTTGGGCCAAAAACTGTATAATTTTTTGGGCATTTTCTGCGTGCTGCTTCATGCGCACTGACAGTGTCTTAATTCCCTTTAATACTTGATAACTGTCAAATGGCGACAGAATTGCACCAACTGCATTTTGTAAAAATTTAATTTTTGTTGCGAGCGCTTCATCATTGACGACGACACATCCAGCGACTGCATCGCTATGACCACCAATATATTTGGTCATAGAATGTAGTACAATATCAGCTCCCAATGAAAGTGGTTGTTGAAAATATGGCGACGCAAATGTGTTGTCGACCACGGTCAAAATATTTTTTGTCCGTGCCACTTGGCAGACAGCGGCAATATCAACAATTTTAAGTAATGGATTCGTTGGTGATTCAATCCAAATAAGTTTAGTGCTTGGGGTAATATGTTTTTGTATATCGTGGCCGTCAACGAAATGAACCAGTGAAAATTTGAGGCCAAAGTTTTCAAAAACTTGCTTAAAAAGCCGTCGTGTTCCACCATAAACATCGTCGATCGACAGTACATGATCGCCACTTTTTAAAAGCATTAAAACGTTTGTGATTGCTGCAAGTCCAGAAGAAAATGCAAAAGCGTACGTGCCATTTTCTAGCGCGGCTAAATTTTTTTCTAACGCATGGCGTGTTGGGTTGCCACTACGAGAATACTCGTACCCACCAGTCGGGCGATCGATTTTTTCTCTGGCAAATGTCGTAGAAAGATGAATCGGGGTGATAACATCACCACTGCCACCTTCTTTGAAATTTGGTTCATTACCAACATGAATTGCAGCTGTTGAAAACTTCATGAGTAAACAATCAATTTTTGGAGCGGGAAACGGGATTCGAACCCGCGACCTACGGCTTGGAAGGCGCTCTAGCCAACTGAGCTATTCCCGCCTACACTTTTTACAAATCGAATATCATTCTCTGCGTTGCCACAAGCTTCCGACTTCGCCAAGGCTTCGCCGGGATAAATCGGCGGCCAGCGCCGCCTAGCTTTTTACAACAATGTCAATTTCTACGTTCTTACAAGGTTTCCACTATTTTAGTCCAGCCTTTGCCAAATACCAAAAAACCATTTTTTAAAAAAACTTTTTGCCTTTGAAAAAGTTGGCCTGCCAGCCGAAGCCTTGGCGTAGGCTGGTGGCGAGGGTAGGATTCGAACCTACGAAGGCTGAGCCAGCGGATTTACAGTCCGCCCCCTTTGACCGCTCGGGAACCTCGCCAATTATTGTCAAAGATTATCAAAAAGTATATTTCAAGAATACGCGATATTTGCCCGATTATCAAGCTGCGATACGGCGTTCCCAG
>CAYSPS010000023.1:10051-12516 GCA_964432975.1 uncultured Pseudomonadota bacterium
CTTTTATAAAAAACACTTTTTTCGAGCCTACTGCAACTCACCAATTTTGAACAACTTTTTCTAAAGTTCCAAGAAAATCACTCATTTCTTTTGCTCTAAAGCCAAAAAAGTTAAGTGTGAGATTTGCCAGCTTTAATTTTTTTTGTAGCTCTTCAATAAAAACGCCAGGGCCCTGGCATTTGTGCTTACCTTCTTTATCATGATAGCAATAATCAATTGCGCAAGATGGTGAACCATTAACGCAAATAAATCCGCCAATACGATAAGCGTCATCTATATAAAACTGGTATCGTTTAATAACTTCATCGGCAATGCGCTGACATACTTTTCTATATTCATCATTGTCATAACAGGCCTTACCACACGCTTGCCGTTTTAGTCCCTCATAGGCAATTTCTGGGCATGGTACTACCGACAAACCAATGCCGTGTTTGACAAAAAATTCCATCAATTCGGCAACAGGTCCTTCGCCTTTAATATTACGAACGCCATGAGCTCGAATATTTTGATTAACCAAACATTCGCTAATAAAAAATACTTTTTTTGTTGGTACTTTTTCCATGATTAGGCCTAATTCTCAATCTGAACCTGGGCTGCTGACAAGTTTTTCCCATTCTTTCACTTGTTCCTCCAATTCTTTTTGCGTCGTCTGCAATTGAGCACATACTTGGGCAAAATCTTTATCGTCGTAGGCAAGGTGTGCCAATCGTTCGCTGAGTTGGGCAACTTTTTTCTCAAGCTTTGAAATTGTATGCTCAAGAATTTTTAGCGCATTCTTATCTTTAACTATATGCACAAGTTTTTCTGTTTTTTGCTCAGGCGTCTTGGCAGCTGTAGCCTGCGGTTGAGCGAGCAACTTTTTTTGTTCTAAATATGACTCATAATTGCCATGATAGTGGGCTATTGTATAATTATTTAATTCTAAAATACTGGTAGCCAATTCGTTGACAAAATTATGATCGTGAGAAACGAAAAGTACGGTTCCCTGATACGCTTTGATTGCTTGCAACAAAATTTCTTTGGAATAAATATCCAAATGGTTTGTTGGTTCGTCAAGCATGAGAAAGTTTGCCTGTTGTAATAGTGTGCACACCATATTTACGCGATTGCGTTCGCCACCACTCAGAACTTTGATTTTTTTGTTAATAAAATCACCAGAAAACAAAAAGCTTCCCAAAATGGTACGGATAGTTTGATCAGGAACATTAGTGCGACTTTGTACTGTTTCAAAAATAGTTTTTTCTGGATCAAACGTTTCCAATTGATCTTGCTCAAAGTACGCTACTTTGACGTTATGTCCGAACAAGATTGTGCCTGATTGTGACTTTAGTTTGCCAGTCAGAAGATTGAGTAACGTCGATTTGCCGGTGCCATTTGGTGCAACAATTGCAACTCGTTCGTCGCGCAAGATCGTAAATGATACATTTTTTAAAATCGGTTTTTTAGCAAAGCTAAAGGTCAGGTGTTGGACGGTCAAAACAACTTTTCCAGCTTCTTTGGTTGGCAAAAAAGAAAAGTGTACGGTGGCAGGAATGGATGAAATCGTGATTTTATCCATTTTTTCAATGTCGCGCTCCATCTTTTTAACCATCCGTGCTTTGGTTGCTTTTGCGCGAAAGCGTTCGATTGTGCGCGTTTTTCGCGCAATTTCTCGTTGTTGATTGTCATATGTTGCTTGTCTGATTGCGGTGCGAGCTGCTTTTTGTGCAAGATAAGTTGTGTAATTGCCGTTGTATTTGGTTAATGTACCTTGCTCGAGTTCAAAAATGGTTGTGCAAATGTTGTCTAAAAAGTACCGATCATGTGATACAAGCACAAAACCAAATGGTGCTTTTGCCAAGAAATTAAAAAACCATTCTTGTGCCAACAAGTCCATGTGATTTGTTGGCTCGTCAAATAAATAAAAGTCGGCTTTTTGTAAAAGTAGTTGAGCAAGTACGACGCGCATTTTCCAGCCCGTGCTTAATTGAGCAACCGGCTGGTCAAACTGCGCACTGTTAAAACCAAGCCCCTGTAAAATTTTTTTTGCTTCAACTATCATGTGCTGTTCATCAGTTTCGTCATGAAGTGTAGCTGCACTCATTGTTTCATCCAAAATATTTTTTGTCGAAACAAGCGTGCATTCTTGTGGCATATAGCCAATAATGAATGAAGATGGTTTTTGTATAACGCCGCTATCCAGTTTTTGTGTGCCGGCAATAACGCGTAATAATGTAGATTTGCCGGAGCCATTAAGGCCAACCAAGCCAATTCTTGCATCTGGCTGTATTGTACATGTGATGTCATTAAAAATTGTTTGATTCTTAAATGTCAGACACGCATCTTTTATATGAATCATACGATAAATATACAATAAAAAGGTCGATTGCTTAAGCTGCTGGTGAAGCTATAGTGAGAAGCTTGTATTTCACTAGGTTCTGTTGAGTTTTTAAAAAGCGCTGAAATTTAGGTATGATAACGCCGAA
>CAYSPS010000024.1:0-799 GCA_964432975.1 uncultured Pseudomonadota bacterium
CTATGACATTTCTATATTGCTAAAACCTATGACATTTCTAAATTGCTTTGACATTAAAAAACAGTTTATTAAACAATGTTTTCACATATTGGTTTAATTATGGATGGCAACCGCCGCTGGGCACGTCAACGCGGTTTGCCAAGTTTCATTGGACACAAAGAGGGTGCGCAAACCCTTCAGACAATTATTGAGCATGCAATAAAACGAAATATCCCTTGGATCTCACTTTATGCATTCTCCATAGAAAATTTGCAACGCAGTGAAGAAGAAAAAACATACCTTTTTGATCTGCTTGCCAAAATGATGAGAGATAAATTACCAACATTTATGAAGCATGGCATTCGTGTGCGATTTATCGGTGACCGCAGCTTATTTTCAGCTGCCGTGCTTCCAGCCTGTGAACAGGTTGAAAAAGAGACAGTAAACTGCACAATCATCAACGTTAATATCTTATTTTGTTATGGCGGACAACAAGAAATTGTTGCTGCCACAAAATCTTGTGTACAACAGGCACTTGCAGGAACACTTAAACCAGAACATATAACGCCAAATTTGTTTGCGCAACAATTGTGGTCAGCACCTGCACCAGAACCGGAACTTATTATTCGCACTGGAGGCAAACCACGTTTGAGCAATTTTTTACTTTATCAGGCAGCATATAGTGAGATTTTTTTCACCGATACTTTCTGGCCAGATTTTTCCGTCCAAGAATTTGACGCAATTATGCAAAAATATCAAACCATCAAAAGGACGCATGGTGTATGAAGGTCACAGTTATCGGTGAAGGCGCATGGGGAAC
>CAYSPS010000024.1:809-10645 GCA_964432975.1 uncultured Pseudomonadota bacterium
GGCAATTTCCTGTGTCTTAGCTCAAAATGGCCATGATGTAAACTTGTGGTGTTACGACGCAGAAGTCACACGTACCATTAACGAACAACATATCAACGAACGCTACATGCCACATGAAAAAATTCACGAACGCATTCATGCGCACACCAACCTTGAAGACGCAATCGCAGATAATCGCTGGATTTTTATTTCAACGCCAACGCAATTTTTTCGTGACGTTGTTCGTCGATGCAAGCCTTTCTATCACAAACAACAGATGTGGATTAGCCTGAGCAAGGGAATTGAAAACAATTCATTACTTCTGCCATCTGGCATTTTACAACAAGAACTTAATGAACAAATTTTTTGTGCTGCTCTCAGTGGCCCAAGTTTTGCACATGATGTCATACACAAGCAACTAACCGGCGTTATGATAGCTGCGACTCACGATGAACTTGCATATAACACAAGTCAACTTCTAAAAAATAATTATTTTCTGCCGTTTATTTGCAACGATCTTATTGGCATACAACTGGGAGGCGCACTCAAAAATGCCGTTGCTCTTTTGATGGGCGTCCTGCATGGCATGCGAATGTCTGCTAATACCACTGCACTATTTTTTACGCACGCATGGCAAGAAATGCTCGTGATAGGGCAAGCCTGCGGCGCGCACCCGCACACGCTATTTGATTTAGCCGGAATTGGAGATCTGTTTTTAACCGCAACAAATCAACAAAGTCGTAATTTTCACCTTGGTGTGCTTCTTGGCGAAGGGCAGAAGCCAAATATGGCCTTTGAACAAATAGCCTGTGTTCCTGAAAGCGTCAATACGATTAAAAGTATCAGTCAAATTATGGCTCAGTTTGAACTTCAACTGCCATTGTTTGCGACTCTTGAGCAGGTTCTGGCAGCAAAGGTACCGGCGAGCCAGCTTGTGCAAGCACTTGTATCGTCGGCGGATGCGCCAAGTCAATAACGGTTCCTTCAAGCGGCCGCTGTTGGGTCACAATGGCACGATCATCTTCAATACCGCTCACCAACAAGTTTATGGCAAAGCGATTCAAAAATTCTTTTACTTCAACAAGCATTCTTCCCACCACATTCGGCATCAAAACGCGTTCATCAGCTTGCGTTGCAGTATAAAGATAAATAGCGCCCTTAATCGGATCACCAGCGGCGGGATATTGTGCAATAATTAAATCATGCGGAGCAGAGCTTGGCACACGTATACACACGGGAGTACCGTGCGCTGCCTGTAAATCACTTATCACCTGCGCACATAGTTTACCAACAACCAACGGCATACTGCGTATCGCGGGCTGCTTGGACAATGTAATAAAAATAGTTTGATGTTGTTTGATCAGCTGATCTTTTTCCGGCCGTTGATTGAGTACGATTCCTGGCTCAACTTCAGGATCAACCTTTTCTGCTAACACACGAATATGTAAACGCTGATCACATGCGCGTCGCAATGCTTGTGCTATGGGAAGCCCAACGATATTGGGAACAGAAACCTTTTCTGCCCCAAAAAAAATACCGGCCAAAACATAGCCAGCAAAAAAACCACCAAAAGGCAACAACCATAAAAACGAAAAATGCGAGAAAATACTTTTAAATATATTCATATGATTAAATGGAAATAGCAGCGGTGCACCATAAGCCGGATTCTGTCAATGCAATTGCATTGTGACAATCATGTATCTATGCGGCATACCCGTGCATTAAAACCGGAACCAAAAACCGTTTGCACCTATTTTGCCTTGCTCCGCGTAGGGTTTGCCCCCGTGCATCATCACTGATACACGTCGTGCGCTCTTACCGCACGTTTTCACCCGTGCCGTTTCCGGCGGTTATTTTCTGTGGCACTTTCCATGGGTTTACACCCCCCACACGCGAATAAGCTCTCTTTTAACATGCGCGTCCGCGCATGTTAAAAATAAGTTAGTTCTGGTGTGGTACGCCTTTGGTTAGGAGTCCGGACTTTCCTCTCGTATTTTAAAATACAAGCGATTGCCTGGCATACCGCTGCTTTTTTCAAAGATTATCGTATCATTTAATTGAATAATAGCAAATCCAATAAAAATGTCTACTTTTAATTCTGTTTTTTTGATTATTGTCTTAATTATTTCGAAACAACCTCACTCACCTTATCAAATATCATGCACGCAACAAATAGCCATCGTAGGCCATTAAATAAAGCGCTGACCAAAAAGTAGCAACCATCGCTACATAAAACATCCCAACTTGCTTGCGTGCAAATTGTTCATACCGCTTGCGATCACAGTGCTTCACAGCTGAACGCCTATGAATCATCGCAACAGCAAACAACACGGCCGAAACTACTTTTGATACGCTCGCCCAGGCCATGATGGCGGTCGCTAAACCAACAGACGCCTTATCGCGCAAAAGCAACTTTGTCATCAATCCCCAACAAGCGCCAATAGCTGCGCTTGTTAGTTGACACGTTGTGTGCGACTTTTCAAGCGTGTTTAAAAATCGTTCTTCAGAAAAACCAACGCATAATACGTCTGCATATATCAACAACAAAACGCACGCACAAAAATTTTTCATTATCATTATCCCTCATGCACAAAACAAATATTGAGAATACTTAAAACAAATATATTCAAAAGAACATGCCCGAGAAGCCACCAGAAACCGGGCAATGACATACCACGTAACAGCCACATGGTTAAATGTATCAAAAGCGCCAACCCCAAAACCAAAAACGGTGCCAGCACTTGCACGTGTAACCACTGGCGCAATGCATAGAGCGGCGCCGCAAGCACAATCGCTAGCACCAAAAGCACCCATGCATTTGAGAAAAAAACAAACGACTCAATTGCAAACAAAATTAACAAGCCCAACAGGGAAAGCAATGGCGTTGCTGCAAAAAGTGAAACCAGATATACACACATAAGTGCCTGTAAGATCGGATAACCAAGAATAGCAAAAACGCACACGTCGGCCACACAGACAACCATACCCAAAGCCACCCATAAAAAATTTTTCCACACATAACGAACTAGCGCCATCATAAGAAGACATCAATTCATGATTATTCCGACCAACAGCATCCGTACGCTGTATAGTACAGACGATGGGCAGCTTTTTGTCAAACAACCATTTTTTCCCAAAAAACAATGACTAAGGAATGTTTTTTTGTCATTTGACAAATTATTTATTTCATACTATAATTACAATTATCGCGCGAAATACTGCGTACTGATGATCGTGAAATTAATTGGGGGTTCTTTATGAAAAAGTCGTTACTCACATTATTGCTTATACTTTTGGTACCATTCAAAACTGCACTGGGCGGCAAAGGAGAGTTTTGGCAAAGATTTATCGCATGGCGACACAAAGTAGCCGCTACAACTACTGCGTCAATGGAAAGAACAGCCAACGCTATTGGAAAAACAGCAGTAACTGTCGACCGAATCGCGTCACTCACCAGAATTGTGGGGCATGAATTATCAGATTTTTATCTGTGCTATGTTACCAGCGCGGCAGAAGCAGCTAGTGTAGCTGCTGAACGAAAAACACGTATTATCGGAAAAAAACTCTACGAACACTGGTATCCGTGGATAGCGGAAGCTACTGGGCTAGACGAAATTGGAAAAAGTGATAGTGATAATGGCCAGCCTACGAGACTAGAAAAACTCGCACAAAAGGTCACACAAAGGCTCGTACGGGGTGTTCTAGGAAATTTTGCAGTAAGCCAGATTTCGGAATTCGCCGGAAAATTTGCAGAACTTAACATAAAAACCGCGCTTTTATACTATCCAGCATATCGCATTGTGCGTGCGGCAATCCGCTTCATGAATAAAGGCTCATAAACAAAACATCATAAGACCGGCCTACTTCTCTTTTACCGGCCATGCGCAACACCATTTCGCCCGCATAAGGCTTTACATTACAAAACTCCTTGGCAATACTATCAATCATAGGGGCCTGACACGTCTCATATGTATTGAACAAGAACACTGGGATGACCCTGAACTTCTGTTATACTAAAAGTGTCCCATATAAGAATCACAAATCGTTATGCGCACGCTCTACATTTCTTTTTTATCAATTACTTTTGCCTTTACACTTGGCCTTGGCGCGCTTTCGTATATCGCACACAATTACATAGTTGATTTATCTGCCCTTGAAAACTACAGCCCAGGTAAACCGTCAATTTTGCTCGATGACGAAGGCGTTGAATGGGGGCGTTTTGAACTCGATCGACGTGAGCCAATTCCCCTCAAAGACGTTCCTCTGCATGTTCAACAAGCCTTTTTAGCAGCAGAAGATCGCCAATTTTTCAGTCACACAGGCATCTCTTGGCGCTCAATTATACGTTCGCTCTGTATTAACCTCATACATTGGCGCAAGGTACAGGGCGCAAGCACGATTACGCAACAACTAGTACGTTTACTTTTTTTTGATAACAAAAAAACTTTTCGTCGCAAAATAAAAGAACAACTTTGTGCATTATTCATTGAACGCCAATGCACAAAAGAACAAATTTTGCAGACATACCTCAATACGATTTGTTTTGGCTGCGGAATTTACGGTATTCAAGCAGCCGCACAGCGCTTTTGGGGAATTCCAGCAGCGGAACTTTCTCTTGCCCAAGGTGCCACGCTTGCTGCAATCATCAAATGTCCTGCGCGTTATTGTCCTCTCGTAAACCCGGCCCTCACACACACACGTCGCAACATAGTACTTGCAAGCATGCGTGACGCTGGTTTTATGAACGCACAACAATGCCAACAAGCGCAACACGAGCCTCTTGGGCTTATCACGCTATCACCAAACGAAACGCTTGCTCCACATTTAAAAGAAGCAATCGCACAATTTGTTGAAGAACATGTCGGCAAATTGGCATTGTACAAAAATGGCCTAACCATCAAAACCACCATTAACAAAAATACACAAAAACAAGCTGAAGCTATTTTTTATCGCTACATGAGTACACTAAAAACACAATTGGGAACAACGGTTGATGGCGCACTTGTGAGTATGAATGTTGAATCTGGGGACATCACAGCACTCATTGGAGGTTATGATTTTAAAAAATCACAATTTAATCGTGCCATACAGGCACGTCGGCAGCTAGGTTCTGTATTTAAACCAATCGTCTATGCTGCGGCTCTTCTTGCCGGCCGCACGTTTGTCGACACGGATATTGATGAACCCATAGAATTTATTCACGGAACTTCGCATTGGACGCCGCAAAACACAACCAAAACATTTGACGGTGTCATGACGCTTGCACGTGCTTTGTCATATTCAAACAATATTATTGCCGCAAAAACACTTATGCGTGTCGGCGTTGAAAACGTTGTAGCACTTGCACGTATTTGCAAACTGGCCGGACCATGTTCGCCTTACCCATCATTGGCACTTGGTTGCATAGAAGCAAGTCCACTGGAGGCGGTTGGCACATTTAACATTTTTGCACATGATGGATTATACGTTGCGCCACATTTTATCACGTGGATCAAAGATCAAAATGGTGAAAAAATTTATCACTATGAACAAACATGTGAACGTGTTCTTGATTCGCGTATTGTAGGACAAGTCAAAAAAACACTCACGCTTGGATTTAAGCGCTATATCGAACGTGTAAAAGTAACAAATTTTGCTCCAGAAGTTATGTGTAAAACAGGAACAACGAACGATTCACGTACGTGTTGGTTTGCTGGCGCAACGCCAAAACTCACCACCATCGTCTATATTGGCCGCGATGATAATACACCACTCGGCCATGACATTTATCCACTTTGGACAGCGTTTCCTATATGGCTTGATTTTAATAAAGTCATCAATAATACGCCACAGCAATTCACGTATGATCCACGGCTTAAAGAAATCACGATTGACTGGAAAACAGGTTTACCTGCAAAAGCAGACAACCCAGAAGCTGTTACGCTGTATGTCTAATTATTGTTTCTTCAAAGAAACTTGCTGGCAAAGCCAACGTTGCAACGCGCGCATTTTTTCAACAATATAAGAATGCCCTCCGCGTTCGGTTGGTGCATTAAACAATGCCGCCAGGCCACAGCAAGATCCTGCAAAAATTTGATAATCTGGTCGTATTTCATTTGGACCAAAAACGCCTTTAAAAACTGGGTATTGCTCATTTGGCGTCATGCGACCCATCGCATAGCCACACATACACAACCAAGAAGCTGCGCAACAATAACATAATGTGCGTTGTTCGCAACTGCCATCCCAACTCGTTGCGTACCGAGCTTGACCATTAACCTCGGCTGACGTAGATTCTGCAGGCGGCAATGTTGGCCAGGAACGCGACATGACGAACCCTGGCATAGTAACCGACTGAAATCCGTCACGAGAAGTAATACACTCAAATCTCTCCGATCGCGCATGTCTTAAGTTTAATGGTGTTAATTTACTGCGAAAGGCTTTCTCGTCCCCAGTGAAGGGCTGCCCCATAGCTGATATATTCAACGCATAAGCAACGAACAAAAAAAGAAACATAAATTTAGCATTCATAATTCATCCCTCTGTTAAAACTATTTTGTTACCTCATGCCATGTTTTACCCGAGCGCACGGTTATCACCAATGGCACATTCCATTGAACGACAGATTCTAATTCTTTTTTTAAAATATCTTTCACCTGAGTAAGCTGCGCTTCATGCACTGTTACCAAAATTTCGTCATGAATTTGTAAAACAAGCGAGGCTGCAAGATTTTCTTGATGCAGTTTATTAAACACATTAATCATGCCAAGCTTCATAATTTCAGCCGCCGTTCCCTGCGCCGGCGTATTAACTGCAATGCGACAAGCCGCTTCATACAAATGTTTATTTTTTTCATAAATTCCCGGCACCATACGTCGACGACCAAGCCATGTACTGGTATAACCTGTTTGCTTTGTTTGTGCAATTGTGCGTTCCATCCATTCCTGCACACCCGGGTACTGTGCAAAATACTTATCAATATATATTTTAGCTTGCGCTGAAGAAATCCCCAAATCACGTGACAACCCAAACGGTGACTGTCCATACATGATACTAAAATTAACCCGTTTTCCAATAGCACGCTGCTCTGACGTGACCCGCGCAACATCAACATCAAATAAACGCGCAGCTGTTTGCGCATGCACATCAAGTCCCTGCACAAATGCACGCGTGAGTTGTTGATCTCCAGATAACTGCGCAAGTACCCGTAATTCTATCTGAGAGTAATCAGCAGAAATAAATTGATACTTTTCTGGTGCAAAAAATGCGGCTCTAACAGAAACATCATCTGCAACAGGAATGTTTTGTAAATTCGGCTCAGAACTTGCCAACCGTCCTGTCGCAACTACGACCTGATTAAACGACGTGTGAATGCGCTGCGTGTTCGGATTAATAGCTTCTGGCAACGCGCTGATATACGAACTTTTTAATTTATATAATTCACGATGTCGCATGATTAAACGTGGCACAATGTGCATGCGAGATAACTCTTGCAGCACCTGCGCATCAGTTGAATAACCAGTTTTTTTCGCGCTCTTTTTTTGCGGTGGCAGCTGTAATGTTTTAAATAATAATTGTTCAAGCTGTTTAGGCGAATTTAAATTAATCGTACCCGGCATCAATCCAGCTTGTGCATGAATTTCATCTTCAAATGTGCGCAACGCACCTGAAACTTGTTCATCAAGATTCTTTAACATGCGCACATCACACAACATGCCTTCGCGCTCCATGTGCACAAGCACCTCAATCAATGGATGTTCGATGCGATAGTACATGTCTAACAATTCTTTTTCACGCAATGACTGTTCAAGCAATGACCACAACCGAAATGTTTGATGCGCGTCGGCAGCCGCATATGCAGTTGCCTGCTCTAACGGCACCTGCGCAAAGTTTTGATATCCACGTGCAGTCACAACATCGCCAAAGCTCAGCATGCGCTCATTAAAATATTGTACCGATAAGGCTTTGAGACCAACTTTTTGCCATTCAGGTTGCACAAGCGCCGCAGCAATCATCGTGTCAAAAACCACCCCACGCAATTCAATACCAGCAGTATATAACACATGTTGATCAAATTTTGCATTGTGTAAAATTTTTTTGTATTCCGGATCTTCTAAAAGTATTTTCACTTGGGCCAAAGCTTCGTGAGCAGGCACACATGAAGTGCTTGCATGAGCAAGCGGTAAATACCATGCATGCCCAAGTTGACAGCAAAAAGACATACCAACAAGCTTACTTTGCAATGGGTGCAGACCATCGGTTTCAGTATCGATTGCAAAAACCTTTGCCACACGCAATGCATCCAGACAAGCACTTAATTCTTGGTGATTCGTGATTGCACTAAAAGTATAACCTTTGTTCATCAGGCTCGGCGTTTGATCTATTTTTTCTTGATCACCAGAAGACGCAAGCTCTGCAAGAAGTGACGTAAAACCCAGTTCTTGGAAAAGCGGTTTGGCGCAAACCCAGTTTTTCTGGTCAAACATGATAGATTTTTCATCAAGCTCTGTCGCCACATCACGCAACAAAAAAAGTTTATAGCTCAAATACGCATTTTCGCGCTGATTGCGTAATGCAGTTTGTGCTCGCGCTGACTTTACTTGATCAAGCTGTGCATATAAATCATCAAGTGATGCAAACTGTTGCACAAGTTCCAATGCACCCTTTTTACCAATCCCCTGAACACCAGGAATATTATCTGAGCTATCGCCAAGCAATGCATGGTAAAACGGAATTTTGCTCACAGCAAAGCCACGCTCTTGCTCAAAAGTTTGAGCCGTCATGAGCACATCTTTAAATGGATCAAAAATAGTAACCCCATCACCCAAAATCTGGCACAAATCTTTATCAGAAGTGACGAGCACAACATCAAAACCCTGTGTACAAAATTTTTTTGCGAGCGAATACAACACATCGTCAGCCTCAACACCCGCGTGCTCGGCTTGGGCAAGATTAATAAGATGGGCAAACTTTTTAATGTACTTTTTTTGCTCAAAAAGATCACTGGGTGGCGCTTGACGTGTTGCTTTGTATTGAGCAAACAGCTGGTGCCGTACCGTTGGCCCTTTAGCATCCCATACAAGCACGCAAAAATGCGGATCGCATTGTTTAACAAGTTTCTTAAACATACGACAAAAGCCATAGGCAGCCTGCACGGATTGCCCGCCAGGCGCGTGCAACGGCCGCATACTATAATAGGCGCGATACAAAAAAGACGACCCATCAATAAGAACCAATTGTTTGTTCATACATCACAAAGAAATGCTTACCCAATCAACCAATCACGCTAATTACAAGTATATAATATTTAAGGAAAAAAACAAGCCAAAACAGCGTGATTGGTTTCAAACACTTGTTTTTGACCAATAAAAAACCATATAATTACAACTGTAGGGTAAAAAAGGAGAATATGATGAAGAAACCCATTCTATTATTGTCAGTTTTTGCTGTAATTTCCGCGGCAAAAGGCGATATCCCATTTAGCCTCGCGGAATTTTTTGCAGATATGCCAGCAGAACAGATTGCACGGCTCAGGTGCACATGGACATCAGCAGGCCCATCCTTAACGCCAACGGAATATTCTCCATGGGCAAAAATGAGTGGGCAACGAGCTTCAATTTTTGCACAGGCTCCCATAGGCCCTCTTGAGCCAATCGCACAGGTACAACTGACCGATGCAACCATCTGCGATTTCTGCCGACAACATATAGCGCCAGATGATCCTGCAGCCCATGAACCCCTATCTTTCAAATTTACTGCTTGGAATGCACAACACGATACACTCTTAACCTATGAACATCGGTGCTCATAATCTGTGCATCCTAGCCCATCTTCAGTTTACCAGACTCTCATATTTGGTGGTCCTCATTCTGGAGAGC
>CAYSPS010000024.1:10655-12299 GCA_964432975.1 uncultured Pseudomonadota bacterium
TTTGACGACTATATTAAAATATACTACCCTAAATGCGTGGGGTTTGCACCTTTTTTCAAACGCGAGCAGCTTATTCTTTATGAAAAAATGGATTTTAGAATATTGGGTTGATGACTCAGGTAAACGCTCCGTTGAATGCTGGTTACTTAAATTGACACGAGAACAGTTCAAAGCGGTATCCAAAGAGCTAAAGCTACTTGAAGTGTGTGGAAACGATCTAAAGCTTCCGCATAGCAGGGCGCTGGGCAACGGGCTATTTGAGTTGCGCGAACAAAGCTATGGTTATAGAGTCTATTATGGCTTTTACTTGGATCGAATAATAATTTTGCTTCATGCAGGCGACAAGAGCAAACAGAAAAATGATATCAACATTGCACGTGCTAGACTATCAAAAACCAAGGAAAACTAAGAGATTATCTTTATGAAAACAAAAAAAATTAAAACAAAAAGCTTTCAAGCATTAATGGAAAAACGCCTTAGCAAAGCAGAAATTGCAGAAATCGAACAACAGGTAACACTCGAAGCAAAGGCTCTTAAAGCCTTACAAAGCGATATTACGTATGCTATGGATGATTACATGAAAGAAAAAAATATCGGTTTTAACGAGCTTGTTAAACGCTTAGATGTGAGCCCGGCACATATTGCAAAGATCAAAAGGGGTGACGCCAATTTAACGCTCGCCAGTATCGCACGACTTTTTGCTATGCTCGGTCAAGAACCACATCTTGTCTTTAAAAAATAAAAACGGTTACTCAAAACAACGAGATTGGTCAAAGCTCACATAGTCCGCATTAATACTTGATGATGATATCAAGGCCAGAAAGCAATCCTAGCACTTCAGGGAAGGAAAATTGTGACTTCTTAACTTTGTTGAGGTGCGTATCAATTGCATAATTTTTAGCACCACAAAAGTTTGTCCGTTCCAGGTCACACGAATGAAACGTTGTTTCCTGAAGGTCGGTTTTGCTGAAGTTTGCTTCAGTCAAGATAGTTCTCAAAAAAGTGCATGAGGTCAACGTACTTCCCTTAAATGATGCCTTCTTAAGCGGCATGTCTGAAAAATTGCAATACTTCAACAGACATTGTTCAATTTTAATGGAGAAGAGAAAGGTGGTGTCACACTGAAAAAATGCCGTGCCAATGATGTTACATTCACTAAAAGCCACATCGTTCAAGCGACATTTTTTTAGGTCAATTTGATTAAGAGTACAGTTTTTGAACACACAAGAAGAAAACGTAGCCTGCTGCCAGGATGCTTCCATAAACGAACACTGCTCAAATGAGCATTGAAAAAAAGTCTTTTCAGCCAAAGACGCATCGGCAAAATTAATTCCAGCGAAGTTTTTTCCCTCTGTTTCAGAATCTATGTGCGGGCTATGTGTGGTCGATGATGTTTGTGCCATGGTTTTCCTTGCTGGAGGTTAGAAAACAGTGCTTGGTGAAGACACTATCAGACTAGCAATAAGCCCCAAAAAGGGCAATAAGACCTCAAGATAAGCTTTTTTCTAGGAGATTGTTGAACCAAACGGGGATTTCTGGCCTATGTCTTCGCTTTTTTAGCACGATCTGTATGACATAAAATTTGACAAAATGTCAAAGCAATTTAGAAATGTCATAGGTTTTAGCAATATAGAAATGTCATAG
>CAYSPS010000025.1:0-11830 GCA_964432975.1 uncultured Pseudomonadota bacterium
CGCCTGTGTACACGCAGAAGGCTGCACATCAACCGTCGCTTCCAATTGCGCTTCGGCAGCACATATGCGAGCATGTATTACCCCACCTTTAACCTGCGCAGCAACAGTACAACGAACCGGACTCGCATTATGGGTGCAAGACATAACTGCATCAACACATGCTGCATGCACGCCGGCGCGCATAAGATTGCTGTGTAATGTTCCGTGTACACCATAAATCCTATGTACACCAGTATAGGTAAGAGAACCGTCTTGAATATACATCGAGCTTTTCAAGTAATGCCCAACTTTTTTACTCAAGGACGACCAAGAAGCTTGTATACATAAGTCATCGCTCCCAATAAGCGTCATATCCGCATGATCAATCTTTAAAATTTTGGCAGTAAAAGGGATTCCCAATTTGATACCAAAAAAAAGTTTACGCAAATGATCAACCAATGGAAATGATTCCCCTTCAAGACGCGCTCGCACATGTACACGATCAAGGCTAATCACAGCTTCAAGCCGTTGTAAAAATAAAAGTGAAAGCCATGAAAGACGCATATTCAATGCACCGCATGTCCACTGCCATGATTGACCATTTTTTTCTGGCACATCAGACAATGAACGTACACAAACATCATGACATGTTACTGAAAGCAAAAATGGATTAATATACACACGAGATGCAATAAAATCACATCCGGCACTTCGCATAAGTTGCCGCGTTTTGTGCGCCAAAAACGTGGACACTTGCGTGTCGCGTTGAATAACAAACCATAGCGCGCCCAAACTCGCAAGCATGCTCACAACGAGAGTAAATCGCAAAACGTTCTTCTTTAAGTACACAAATGCCATTGTTGCTGATCATATTTATACAAACGCACGTAGCTCACCCCAGAAACAGCTACCGTTACAGCATAAAGAATTTGTTTATCTTTGTCGACCAAATAGGCTGATCCTGACTGTATAACACCCGTTGGATGAAAAATAATTTTATGCTGCACAAACGTGATAGCATGCGAAAGTGATTCATGCGGCTCAGCTGGTGGGCCCGCTACTCCAGGAATAACGCCAAAATGTACATTTTGCACAAGCTTGTGTACTTCACCCGTACTGGTCACATACTGATCTTTTTCTTCCTCAAATACGACTGACTGCTCCTGACCAAGTGCTCCAGCAGGTCGCCCGGAGCATGTGCGCCTGACTTGCAACGGCACGATAACGCGCAAGCCGCGCGCCATCAATCGCCAACATACATAAAAACGCCACTAACGCACAGGTAACAAGCAACTCAATCAAAACATATGCAGCCCGACTCTGCGTTGATAAGTTAAACAGTTTGGCCGGCCGCAACAGAAAGTACTTCATCAATTGTCGTCAAACCCTCAGCAATTTTTTTGATACCATCTCGTAATAATGACGTCATTCCTTCTTTTATAGCTTCCTGCTGCAACGTACCTGCATCAGCTTCTTGCAATGTTAAATGGGCGATTTCAGGAGACATTTGCATAACTTCAAAAATAGCCAACCGACCATGATAGCCGGTTTCATTGCATTCTGAGCATCCCACCGCTTTATAAAACTTCATACCTTTGGCACTTGCAGCAGTTAAACCAAGCGATTTGAGCATATCGATTGTTGGTTCATACAGCTGTTTACAATGTGGACATAATTTGCGCACCAACCGCTGTGCCATGATGCACGTTACTGACGATGCAATCAAAAATGGTTCAACGCCCATATCAAGCAAACGAGTAATACTTGCCGGCGCACTATTAGTGTGCAATGTCGTCAATACTAAGTGGCCGGTTAAAGATGCCTGAATAGCAATTTGCGCTGTTTCTTGATCACGCGTTTCACCGATCATGATAATATCGGGATCTTGACGCACAATAGAACGCAGCGCCGTTGCAAAAGTTATGCCAGCCTTCTCATTTACTTGTACTTGTGTGATACCATTCATTTGGTATTCAACAGGATCTTCAACGGTCACGATGCTCACATCTGACCTATTTAAACGATTCAAAATAGAATAGAGTGTTGTTGTTTTACCAGACCCGGTTGGACCAGTAACCATAATAATACCATTCGGCAAACTAATGCTGTGCATGACTATGTCATAATCTCGCTTGCTTAAATCAAGCGATTCAACCGGCACAAAACCACGGCTTTTATCGAGTAAACGCATGACAATTTTTTCGCCAAAAATGGTCGGCAGCACCGAGACACGTAAATCAATGGTTTTATCAGCAACTTTTATCTGAATACGACCGTCCTGCGGTTTACGTTTTTCAGCAATATTTAAATTCGACATAATCTTAATACGTGACACAAGTGCCGATTGAACTCGCTTGGGTGGATTAAACATAACATGCAAAACACCATCAATGCGGTATCGCACATTTACTTCTTTTTCAAGCGGTTCTATATGAATATCTGACGCGTCCATCTTAACCGCTTGAAACAAAATATGATTTACCATTTTGATGATCGGGGCTTCTTGTGCCATGCCCAAAATATCACGCTCATCAATTTCACCAAATTCAATCGACTCCTCTTCAAGCTCCTGCTTGCCAAGCTCTTCAATCATTTGCTTGGTTCCTTCAAGGGGATAGTAACGATTGATGGCATCATTGATAGAACGTGCAGTTGCAATTGCTAATGGTGCGCTTTCTGCAAGTAAAATACGCAACTCATCAATGGGTTGATAATTTGTTGGATCCACAACACAAATATGTAATTTTTCACTCAGTTTAAGAGGAATAATTTGATTTTCACGCAAAAATCTAAATGGAATCTTGCCTAAAATTTCTGGTGAAACCATCGCCTCTTCAATTTTTTCAACATATGGGACATGAAATGCTTGCGCAAAAATTTGTGCGAGTTTGTTATCAGCAATAATTTTTTCTTTAACCAAATATTCAACAATTGACTGCTGAGCTTCCTGCGCCTTGTGTGCAATTTCTGTAAGCTCAGCAGGTTTAAGCATTTTCATCGCAACCAGTTGATCGCCAACCGATTTAATCATTTTTCACCTTTGATTTCCCCAAAAATCATGTACAAAAATTCATTTGCCCTAAACCATAACTTGATACTACGTTTGAGCATAGCACAAGAGAAAAAAGGCGAACAATAAGCCTCAAATACTCAAATCATAATTTGCACCCCGCATACGCTCTGATACACTAATCTCGTATCCCAAAACTGTGGAGATCGTATGCCGCGCATAAACATACTCTTTATGAGCAACTTGTTTGTGCTTATTGCGCTGTTATGCGCATGCACCAAGCAACAGCCTGAAGAGAAAAAAAGTTATTTTAAACGTAACGAATTTCACCAGGGTTCTTTTTTCAGACTCGCCCATCACATGCCGTATCAAGAACTCAAAATTGAGCAAGAACGTTATGAGAAAGCCGGGCAACTTGATTTAGCAATCAAGTTTCTCTCACATATGGTCAAAAAATGCGAAAACCCAAATGAACTCCAAGGATTGCGTTTGCATATGGCTGATTTGTTGTTTAAAATTCAGCACTTTGCTGACGCGGCCCAAGAATATCAAGCATATGTACAAATGTATCCAGGCAGTGAACAAGCGGCATACGCTGACTTCAAGGCAATTCAAGCACTTAATGAACAAACACTTTCTGCCGATCGTGACCAAGAAAAAACACAACAGGTTGTTGATAGCGCAAAAGATTTTGGTCGTAAAGCACAACACATAAAACACTATCAAAAATTTATTAAAGATGTCGAAAAAATGGCGCACAATGCGCTTTATCGATTATATGAATCCGAAATGCTCAGATTTTATTTTTATCTCAACCGTATGCAATTAAAATCAGCAAGCGCACGTTTGGATTGGATTAAAGAAAAATTTGCAAAATATCTTGATGAACTTGCGCCAGAAATTCTTGAGCTCGAATGCGATCTAGCCGCAGCACAGGGAGATCCTAAAAAAGTTAAAGAAATGTGCACGGCACTCGAAACAAAACATCCAAAATACGTTAAACAACCACAACGCAAATGGCGTTACGCTCTGCCGTTTTAACACATCATGCCGATATTGGTGTTTCAGGTGAGCACGCGGTGGTAACCTGGTTAACCGAACACGGCTATGCGGTTTTGGCACGCAATTTTCGTTCACCATTTGGTGAGATTGATATTGTTGCGCAAAAAAATGAGGTTATTTCTTTTGTTGAAGTCAAAAAAAGACTCAGTAACTATTTCAATTTATCAAGTGTTATAACACCAAAAAAACAAAGGAAACTTGCAAAAACTGCAAACTCATATCGCGTGCGCAACCCAAATGATGCGGTTGCCTATCGCTTTGATGTAGCCCTCGTAGAAACAGAACATAATCGAACAATAATAACCTATATTGAACATGCCTTTACCCCTGAAGAAATTTTTTAAATGTGTGTTACCAAATGTAGCGCAAAGAACCATCACGGGAATTATTTTTGCTGCAATTTTTTGGGCCGTATATCTTATGCCAAACCACTGGTACTTCACTGCGCTGCTCGCGGGAATCTTCATGATTGTCATCGTTGATGAATGGAAACATTTTTATTCACCCAAAAGCCGCACATTTTGGCTCATGCTGCCGTTGTACCCGGGATTGCCTTTTACGCTCCTAATTGCATTGAGCATAATTCCAGCATATAGACCATTACTTTTGGTGCTTTTTGTTCTTGCATTTGCTAATGACACCGGCGCGTACATCATTGGCAATATTATGGGTCGTCATTTTATTTTGCCCCAAATCAGCCCCAAAAAAACATGGGAAGGATTTGTTGGCGGTTACGTAAGCGCACTGACGGCATTTTTGATCATCAATAGCCAATATCACTGGCGCCACACACTCGTGTTTAGTGCACTTTTCACGCTTGCCATGAGTAGTTTGTTTCTCCTCGGTGATTTATTTGAATCACGATTAAAAAGAAAAGCGGGCATCAAAGATTCAGGATCTTTATTGCCCGGTCACGGCGGTTTTTTAGATCGCTTTGATGGTGTTTTGTTTGCAACACTGCTGTGCTATATATTACGTGCATATTTATTTAAATAACTATTGCCCAAACAATCCCTTTAAATCGTCATTTGTTAATGCATGATGAGGGCTTGAAGCTAAATCACTGCAACAATACCATTTTTTATTTTCTGGCGGATTAGGCTCTGCCAATTTGTTATCGTATGCATTTTTTGAGCAACAGTATGCCCTACCATCCCTTTTTTGATCTGCAGAAGCTCGACATGCAATCTGTCCAGAATCATTCATATGGCATGAAGTATTTTTGATACAAACACACTTTTCTGCATGTATCCAAGTCACTATGCAGCACAAAAACGCACAGGTGATTAATAATTGCTTCATAACACCCCCGCCATTTATTGCTATTAGTATACAAAAAATGCTCTTAATAACACAAGAGATCTTTGATAGTGACCGACCACGGCTTAAAAGCCGTGGCTTCATCGACGTAAAACTACGAAGCTATTGGCCTCGAATATAGGCTTTGACTTTATCCAAATTGACTTGGCCAACTGTTTCTACAAAAAATCCATCGCCCCAGAAGCTATCACCCCAGTAAAATTCTTTAAGATTGGGAAATTCTTCTCGAATGATTCGATTACTTTTCCCCTTAATTAGATGTACTGCCCGACTAACACTTATGCTCGGTCGCAACTGGATAAGCAAGTGCACATGATCAACTTGTATCTTCAGCTCATCTATACGCCAATCGTTTATCGCTGCACACTCCTCGATCAATTCCCTGATCCTACATGCAAGAGCTCCTTCTAACACCCTCTTTCTATACTTTGGTAACCAAACTATGTGATACATGACTCTATGTTTTGTATGCGCCCCTACCCAGTACATACTCAACATTATGTCAAAGCAAGCCTCGCTTCGCAAACCCTACGGGTTACTCAGCTCGCGCATATGATGACCTTTCATCCCCAGGCTTAAAAGCCTTGGGGTATTCAGGTCATAAAGAATAAAAGCTCATAAAGCATTTTTTAGTCGCGCGACTTCGGCTGGCAATAAAAAGCGCCAAGCACCAACTGCAAGCCGACGTTTATCAAGACCGGCATAGCGAAATCGATCAAGCTGAATGACATGATAACCCAAATGCGCAAACATACGGCGCACAACACGTTTCTTGCCGCTGTGTAATTCAACAATCACACAATTACCACGTGATCGTGCTTTAATTGCAACGCGATCTGGTTTTATAAATCCATCACGCAACAAAATACCGTGACGCAATTGCACCAGATCTTTTTGTTCCATCGGTCGATCAAGCGTTGCAAGATAAGATTTGCTTACATTAAACCGAGGATGTGAAAGTCGCTGCGCAAATTCGCCATCATTGGTAAGCAATAAAAGTCCGGTCGTGTTTTGGTCAAGTCGTCCAACAGGAAAGACGTGAATATTTTTTGGGAACATCAATACATCAAAAATCGTTTTTCGCTTGCGTTCATCATGCAGTGTAGTCAAACAGCCGGTTGGCTTATTAAATAGAATATAAACCATTTTTGCCGCCCGCACACGCCGTTCTTGATAGACAACCACGTCATCAGGTGAAACAAAAACTGACGGATCAGTAATTACCTGATCATTAACCGTTACCTGACCATCTTTGATTAATTGTGCAACTTTGCGCCGCGCAGCAACACCAGCGGCTGCTAAAAATTTAACGAGTCGAACTTTTTGTATTATATCATTCATCATGAGCTCCGCACCAGCTCAACACTTACCAACCGCCACTACTGCCGCCGCCGCCAGAAGAGCCGCCGCCAAAGCCACCCCATTTGCCGCCACCTGAACCGTCGCGTCTACCAGAGCCAGTCCAAAACCAAAACGAACGACGTTTGATGCCACGTGCTATAGGTTTTGGTGATGCAAAGCGCTTGAACCAACCACGTCGCCGCAACATTTTGAATATCAGCAACAGAACAAAAAAGATCAATAATATAATAATCATAAAAACACCAGAATGCTGCGCAATCCACACTGAACCAAACAATTTCTCCGGCTCTATTGGTAGCGGCTCCTTTTTAAACAATTTTTCAAGCGCAGCAACCGCATCACTCAAGCCTGCATAAAAATTCCCCTGCCTAAACGCTGGCTTCATAATTTTATCGATAATCTGGTGCGCGTGCGCGTCAGTAACCGTTCCCTCAAGACCATAGCCAACTTCAATGCGCATTTTTTTGTCAGCACGTGCAACAAGAATTAATAGGCCATTATCTGCGCCCTTCTTGCCAATACCCCACTCTTTAAAAAGTTTTTCAGCAAAATTTTCAATTGTGTCAAAACCCAGACCTTTGATGATTACAATCGCAATCTCATTGCGCGTCTCTGTTTCAATGCGCTTAAGAGCATATTCAAGTGTATTTTTTTGTTCCAGCGTGAGCGTGTCAGTAAAGTCATTCACAAAACCAGTTGGGCTACCAGGACTTATGTAACCCTGGCAACAACAACTTAATCCCAGCACAATAGAAAAACACATGTTTGCAAAACGCACGTTTGTCATGGTGCAATCACTGTTTATAAAGCAGTTTTAGAAGCTGACCTTTGGCGCTTGCTCTGCGCCCTTTACTGCTTCAAAGTATGTATGAGGAGCAAAGCCAAACCAGACGGCAAGCCATTTGCTCGGTACGGTTTTAATTAACACATTAAACGTATTGACCGCATCATTGTAACGTTTACGTTCAACACTCACGCGATTTTCAGTTCCCTCAAGTTGCGCCATAAGCGTTTGTACCGTTTCTGATGATTTGAGTTGTGGATAACTTTCCATAATCGCAAGCAATCTCCCAAAAGCATTCTCAACCGTACTTGCAGCAGCTGCTTTTTGATCAGCGGTACGTGCATCGGCATAGCGCGTACGTGCTTCGGCCAAATCTGAAAAAACTTTTTGTTCTTGCTTCATAACTCCCTTGACTGATTCAACCAAGTTTGGAATCAAATCAAAGCGTCGTTGATATTGCGTTTCGACCTGCGCCCATTGATTTTGGATACTTTCGTTTGTTGTTACAAGACGATTATACGAAAACCAAGTATACGCACCCAACAAACCAATCGTTCCTAAAAGAACAACAAATACTTTATTCATAAACTTCCCGATTCTTTTATTTTACCTATGAGATAAACAAAACTTCCGTAAATAATTGTAGCACACTTTACGCAGGCACGAAACTTCTTTAAGCTTAAGGTAGCAAGTTGGGCCCATAGCTCAGCGGTTAGAGCAGTCGGCTCATAACCGAAAGGTCCCAGGTTCAAATCCTGGTGGGCCCACTGTAAAATGCCTCGGTCTCTGATAAAGTCGACAACAAGTACCGGTAATGTGTAGTCATCATCAATGATTTGAACGTGAAGGGCGATTATGGAACAACATCCATTGCAGTCGCTTGTTGATTTAATTGAGTTTGATAAAAATGTCATTAAAAAAGAACAGGAGCTTGCGCACGTTCACAAAACGCTTGATCATCTTGAACGCGATAAGGAGCGCTTGCAACATGAACAAGATGCAAGCGCACAACGACTGAATGAGGCAAAAAAAGAAGTTCATGCGTACGAACTTACCATGAAAGAACTGGACGCAACCGAAAAAGAAAAACGTACGTTGCTTGATTCAGTTGCTTCACAAGCCGCCTATGATGCACTTAAAAAAGAAATTGCGCATCTCAAAAAATCTCAATATGATCATGAGCGCCAACTGGTACAGCGGTGGAAGGTCCTTGAATCAGCACAAAAAGCATATGATGAGTTGGGTGCGCTCAACAAAACAAAAACTAACGCGCTCGAAAAAAACATCCAAGAACAAGCCACATTATTAAACACATTAAAAAACGATCTTGAACAACTCTATCAACAAAGAACAGAAAAAGAAACGCACGTACCCAAAGAGTGGCTCGTTAAATATACCGTCATGCGCGCGCATACAGTCGATCCCATCGTAAGTCTAGAATATGAAAGTTGTGGCGGCTGCTTTGCGCAATTACCACCGCAAGATTTAATGGACTTGCGACGCAAACGACTTATTCAATGCAGTTCTTGTTATCGGTTTATTTATCTACCAGCAACACTCTTAGAAGAGGAGGAAGCATCGATGACCGAAAAAGATGACACGCGTGAGTAAGCAACTTTCTATTTTTGAACAAACAACTACTTCAGATGCCAGAGATGAGCATACGCTCATGCTATTTTTTGATGGTGCAGCACGCAACAATCCAGGCCCGGCTGGCATCGGCATTGTCATTAAACGCGGCAATGTTATTCTCCTCAAACGTGGATTTTTCATTGGTGAACGCACAAATAATCAGGCGGAATATCTCGCGCTCATCGTTGGTGTACTCATAGCGCGTGAACAGGTGGTTAACAATGAATTATTGCATATTTTTAGTGATTCACAATTACTCATTCAACAGATGAAGGGATTATATCGCGTTAAGAATCCCGGTTTGCAACATTTATCTCGCGTTGCGCATATGCTCACAAGCCCATTAAACGTGCATTTCGAGCATATTCTCCGTTTAGAAAACAAAGAAGCCGATGCAGCAGCAAATCACGGCATTGAAACACAAACAGTAGTTCCAGATCGTTATAGGCAAATGTTACATGAATATCACATCGTATTATAAAATTTTATGGATTTTTTCATTGATGTCATCGGCTTATGCGCAATATACCGATCAAGCCGGTGTACGCATTCGCGTGCTTATTGATAGCATTGCGCTTGAAAAACCAACACCGGCAGTTTTTTCAAGCCGTAGTGCCTTAACGTTGGCATGTGAAAAAGATCCAAATAAAAAATATGTCTTTCAAACACGTATAGTCATGGAACCACATGAGCAAAAGATACGCGTAAACAAAAAAGAATTTCCCATGCAAATCATGCGCCTGACGAGTGCTGATGGGCGCATTACATACAATGGCAAAACGTATATGGGCGCTTTTTATTGTCAGCCAACTAATTCGAGCTTGGATATCATTAACAAGGTTCCATTGGAAGACTATATTACTTCTGTTGTACGCACAGAAGCGTGGCCAAGTTGGCCATTGGAAGCATTTAAAGTACAAGCAATTGCAAGCCGCACGTATGTTATTTATCATATGCAGCACGCACAACGGCAAAAAAAACATTATCATGTTGTCGCAAGTAATTTGCACCAAACATATTGTGGTGTACATGAATGCCAGTTAATCAAAGATGCCGTTAAAGAAACTGAGGGGATTTTTATTGCCTATAAAAACCAACCAATTTTAGCAATGTATGATGCATGCTGTGGTGGCGTGGTACCTGCACATGATACACGTGGCATTGCAAATGCGACCCTTGCGCCATATTTGGCGCGCACCTCTGCGTGCACATTTTGTCGTGATTTTAAAATTTATTCTTGGACAAGAAAAATCAGCACGCAAGCAATCATACAACGCTTACAAGGATTATTTCCCACCCTTAAACACATTATATCAATCGATCGAACTGTTGATGCCGCTGGTATTGTACAAGAGGTCATCGTACGCGATAAAGAACGGAGTTACAAAATCGCTGGCTCAAAATTTCGTGTATTATTTTCTGAAATACCAAGCCTGGTCTTTACCTTGAAAAAACGTGCAAGTATGGTAACGATTAAAGGGCATGGTTATGGGCATCATATGGGTTTATGTCAATGGGGTGCATATGAACTCGTACGTCGTGGTTGGAATTATCAGCGTATTTTGCATTTTTACTATCCTGGCGTAACATTAATGAAATTGTGCTACCGGCAGAAACAACCAACCGCGTAAACAATTAAAATTTTTGGGTGGTTTTTTATGAACAAATTTTTGGAAAGTATTATATTATTTTCTTTAGTTGTTTCTATGAATGGTATGGAACGCGATACACGCTTCGATGAAAGTAATGAAAAATGTCTCTGCGCAACTATGGTGATTTTAAGTGGCGCAGTGGTCCTTAATCACGTGCGCGGACAATTGGGGGTACCGCCTCATCTTGATCTCGTTGAAACTGACTGCTTTTTTATGGAACCAGCAGACCCACACCTACGCGCATATTGCTGGGGCAGCTTGGGCGCAATATTTATAGGATTGTGGGGATTGTCGAAAGACCCAAATCACTCTTGTTGCGCAAGTCGCTTGGACTTATGTCAACGCTGGCTTATCACTCGATCAGGCAAACCAAACTCAATTAAAATGGAATAAAAAAATAAATGCGCTATAAAGCACATTTATTTGGTGGTTTCTGCGCATATGCATGCGCTTGGTATGTTGTTTTCGTTTTTGGATATCAATTGACGCTGCTGCAAAGTTTTGCAGGCCTGACAAGTTGTTTGCTCGGCGCCATATTTCCCGATGTTGATACCAAAAGCGTCATGCAACGGCTGTTCTTTAAAGCTCTTTTCTTGTGTAGCATAGCATTACTTATATACAGCAAAAATATTATATGGTTCTTTGGCGCTGCCATTATTGGCATTGTACCACTCATGGTGCGTCATCGCGGGCTATTTCACCGCTGGTGGTTTTTGCTCGTGCTTTCAATACTACTTGCAAGCAGCGCCTATTTTGTACCAATCACATACAAATTTACATTGCTTTGGTGCGCCGGCTCTTTTGCCCTCGGCTCACTTTCGCACCTTGTTTTAGACAATATCTAGCTTATTGCCGTTAACTTAATTTAATCAACCGGCCGACGACATACTGGACAGTTATGATGCGCACTTATCCATCTGCTTGCACATTCACCGTGCACATTGTGTCCGCATGGCAGACGACGAACATAAGATACGCGAACTCGATCTAACGAGCAAGAAGAGATTGATCACAAAATAGCGCAATTGA
>CAYSPS010000026.1:0-4705 GCA_964432975.1 uncultured Pseudomonadota bacterium
TGACATTTCTATATTGCTAAAACCTATGACATTTCTAAATTGCTTTGACATGTTTTTTAATGAATAGTTATGATGTAGTGAATTATTTATTTTATTGTATAATCATCGCAGTTGTATCTAAAATTTGCGAACAGCGTGGAAGGGTGTTGAATGTTTGGTGTTAATGCATTACTAAAATATGCACTTATTATGTTTTTGGTGAGTGCGATGCCATGTGCGCACGGTATGGATGATAGTAGTGCTGATAGTGGTGCTGACTATACGGAAGGTTATAAGAGTGGATTTGATAGGGGTTTGTTTGTAGGCACTATATGCGCTGTAATTGCATATGGTGCGGCTTATTATTATCGCCATCGTCAGTACCGGGTAGCATGTGCGCGCCAATTGTTGCAAGAAAGTCGCCAGTTGGTAGCAAATATCAACAAATACTTCGCGGAACTTAGTGATTCACCGAAATTTGAATATGCTCAGGTGCAAGCCCTCAGGGCGTACATGAATGCTGCGCTTGCTGATCGATTCAGGAGCGACGTTGCTCGCCTTGAGAATATTGCCGAACGTCTGCGTGATGGAGTTGATCCGCTTATTGCTGATCAATGGACAGAGGACGATGAACGATTGTTGCGTACCAATCTGCCTGCATTGATTCGAAAACTCAGGTATTTGGCTACAGTGATGCAGCAATTTAAAGAAGTGTGTGCAAAGTTAAGCCCAGTTCATTCGGTCCTGAGTGATGAAGCGGCATTTAATAGTTTTGTAGATGCAGAAACTCAAAAGTTGCTGTCTCAAGGTAAAGAAGGTGATGTTCAAGATGGTGCTGCGGCGCAACAAGCGCCTGTTTGATGATGATGAGGTGATTTTATGAACATGATAAAAATCATTAGTTTATTGGCGCTCCTTGGTGTAATGCCGTATGTACAAGGCATGGATCAGCGCGATGATGGTCCTGGTTGGCGCACTGCAGTAACCGTTACAGGAATTGGGGTTGGGGCAGTTGTTGGATTGGTAGAACTTGCTCGACACTATTATCATGAGTGGGCAGTTAAGTGTGCGCAAAATTTGCTTGTGCAAGATCGTGAATATGTTGCAAAAGCAACGCAAGAATTTACATTTGATCCCCAGCAATCACTTGATTCACAGTTGCAAGCAATTCGCGACTATGCTGTCGCCACGTGCTATGCACAAGATGTAACGTTTCCATTGGCTAAATTTGTTGAATTGCTCAGATCAGATATTGATGGTCTTGAACAAATTGCGCGACGACGCGCTGCCGTTGTTGATGAAGCGACTGCTGTTTGGTGGTGCGCTGAAGATCGTCAAGTGTTTGGTGATCAATTGCAGGCATTGATTGCAAAACGAAAAAAATTGTTAGTTGCTTTAAACGCGAGCCCTGCGTATGTGACAGAACGTGAAGCGGCGCGACGTTACATGCAAGAGGTGCGTGCTGCTGATGATCAACATGAACAAACTCAGGAGCAAACAAGATTGGTACAAGAACAGCGTAGAAATGCAGAGATGCAAAATCGGTTAACCGCCGCCAAAGCGCGAGAAGCAAGTGCAAAAGCCGCTGAACAAGAAAGAAAAACGTATAACGCGTACGCAGACGATGCACACCGTGCGCAACAAAGCGGCTCGTAGGATTCATTAAATTTTGAACATAGAAAGAGGTGCGCAGATTCTGCGCCCCTCTTTCTATGTTAACGTCTTTCGCGAATTTCTTGTATAAGTTCTTGAATAAATGCATCAAGCTTTTTTATGCCCAAATCACCCTTGCCGCGTGCACGTACAGCAACACCTTGTTGTGCTTGTTCTTTTTCACCAACAACAAGCACGTAAGGTACTTTTTGCAATTCAGCTTCGCGAATACGCTTGCCAAGTGATTCGTTGCTTTCGCTCAGCTCAACGCGAATATCGGCATCGTGCAATTTCTTTTGAATCTCATGCGCATAGGCGCTAAATTTTTCAGAAATAGGTACAATTGTTGCTTGCACTGGTGCCACCCAAACAGGAAAAGCTCCTGCCGTGTGTTCCAGATAGACGCCTAAAAATCTTTCAAGTGAGCCAAGCAGTGCGCGATGAATCATGAATGGACGTTCTTTTTTGTTTTGTTCACTGATGTAGTACATGTCAAAACGTTCAGGGAAGTTGAAGTCGATTTGAATAGTCGACAGTTGCCATTTGCGCCCAATGGCATCTTTTACTTTGACATCAATTTTTGGTCCATAAAATACTGCACCGCCGATATCATATACAAAATCTTTAAACCCAGATTCTTCGAGAACTTTTTTAAGTGTGTTTTGAGCGTATTCCCAATTTTGGTCACTGCCGATAAAATCCTGTTTGCTTTTTGGATCGCGCACACTCAGGTTCATTTCAAGTTCTTTAAAACCAAACGTTCCCAAGATGTACAGGGTTAAATCAAGCGCCCGTTTAACCTCACCTTCAAGTTGTAGCGGTGTGCAAATAATGTGCGCATCATCTTGCGTGAATCCGCGCACACGTGTAAGGCCGTGCAAGACCCCCGAGCGTTCATAGCGATAAACGGTGCCCATTTCGGTATAACGAATTGGTAAATCACGATACGAATGCAGGCTTGATTTGTAGAGCTGTACATGCATTGGGCAGTTCATTGGCTTGAGGCGGTAATTTTCTTCTTCAATACCAAATGGCGCATACATGTTATCTTTGTAAAAACCGAGGTGGCCACTATGTTCAAAAAGTTTTTCTGAAGAAATATGTGGCGTACTGACCAACTGATAGCCATTTTTTAGATACGTATTAAGCGCAAACATCATGATTTCATGACGTAATCGTGCACCTTTTGGCAAAAAGAGGGGAAGCCCAGCGCCAACTTCGTCATTAAAAATAAATAAATTTAGTTCGGTGCCAAGTTTGCGGTGATCGCGCTTTTCTGCTTCTGCAAGCATGGTAAAATAATCATCAAGCGCTTTTTGATTTTCAAATGCAACACCATAAATACGTTGAAGCATTTTATTTTTTTCATCGCCGCGCCAGTATGCTCCAGCGATTTTGGTGAGCTTAAAAAAGCCAAGTTCTTGCGTTGATTGTACATGCGGTCCGCGGCACAAATCTTCAAATTCGCCGACCGTGTAAAAACTGACGGTTTTTTCACCAGCTTTTTCTAAATCTTTAATTAATTCTTGTTTATATTGTTGATCTTTTGTTTTTGCCAAAGCTTCTTTTATTGAAAAATCTTGTTGATTAAACGCGAGATTTTTTTTAATAATCTCGTGCATCTTTTTTTCTAGAGCGATAAGATCTTCTGGGGCGAATGTTTTGGTCGTATCAAAGTCATAATAAAAACCATTTTCAATTGTTGGACCAATCGCAAACTTGGTGCCAGGAAAGAGCTCTCGCACCGCAGCTGCCATCACATGTGACGTTGAATGACGGATTTTTTCTAATTGTTCGTGCTTATGATCGATAGATTTACTTTGTCCAGGCGCTTTGTTAAGTGCCTCTGAAGGTTTTTTGCGCGCTACCATGGTATCCTTAACGAATGTTATATTGTCCAACAAAATAGCTGCATGAGAATGTTAATAAAAATAATAATACCAAAACTAACAATAAGTGCTCCTGAAATTTTGTTAATAACGTTAATAGTGTGTGCTGTGATGCGCTTGTGTAACAGGCCAACGCTACCGCTGAGCGTGAGCCACCACGTGCTGGAGCCAAGGAAAACGCCAGCGATGAGGAATGCAGCTGACGTATATGTTCCACAGACTTGTGCAAGCCCGACGCCAGCAAATACGGCTGCAAATGACAAAATGGTGAGTGGGTTGGTTAGTGTTACAAAAAATGTTGAAAGATAGTCGCCAAGTAAATTGCTATGTCGTGTATGGATTGCATCTTTGGTGTGTATGGGCTCAAAAAAGATTTTTGTGCCGAAGTACCAGAGAAAAAGAGTGCCAGCTATTTGAAAGTATAGTTGCTTTTCTGATAAAAAAGATGATGCAAAGGTAATGCCAAGCGCGGCGATTAATCCATAAAAAGCATCTGCCGTTGCAGCGCCTAGCCCACTAAAAAAACCAGAAACGGGGCCATTCGCCAAACTGCGACGAATGCAAAAAATCCCGACCGGACCGACAGGCGCAGCCATCAAAAAACCAACAATACTGCCTTTGATTAGGAAAATTATATGCTCAAACACGATTCCCCCATAAGAGCAACAATTTTTTAAGATGACCCTATTAATTTTACTCCAATTATGAAAAGAAATACAGCGATGATACATGAGAGTGATTGGAGTATTTATTAAATGTTTATGTCGCTTATGACTGGCCGATGGTCGGAAGGATAGAGTTCTTTTTGGAAACGATCGTCCCAGACGCGATCGTCAATAATACCGTGCTGCACTACTTCAATCGTATTTTGTACAAAAATAAAGTCATATTTTGCATAACCTTCTTGTTGTCGGTAGCGATCATATTCCCATCCAATCCAACTTCCTGGCACGCCAAAAATATTTTTAGTTTTGTTTGTCGAGTCTTTTATTTTGGGTGAACGTGTGCATAAGAGCTCATAAAGCGCTTGGCCACCTAATTGTGGGAAGCAATTAAAATCACCTGTCAAGACTGCAGGAGCATCCAAATTGGCAGCTAAATCAATTACAATCTTGGCACTTTCTTCTCGTGCTTTGATACCTTTGTGATCAAAATGTGTTGTCATAAACCAAAAATACTTACCG
>CAYSPS010000026.1:4715-10844 GCA_964432975.1 uncultured Pseudomonadota bacterium
GTTGTTTTGAAATTTTGCGTAAATAATATAGCTCTCAAACGTTGCTCCGTCCCAGGCTGGACCGGTAGAGGATTTTTGTGATTCATTAAGCCAGGTCGTGTGAAGATTTGAACACAAAAGAAGTTTTTCAGTATTATAAATGATACCAAGGCCACGCTCAATGGGAGTTGTTGTTGGATATTTACCAAGAAACCTATACGGCAGTGCATAAGTGCTTTTTTCAAAACTATCCATTTGATAAAGCGACACCTCCTGAATGCCGATAATGTCGGGTTTGTAGCGATCAAAAATCATATTGATTTTTGGTAAACGATAGAGCCATGCGTTTTGAGTATTTTCATCTTCAGCACAAGGTGCCATACGAATATTATAGCTCATAACACGTATGCTTGTATGCGTTGGAACATTGAAGTGTTGTTTGATGATCAGGCGCATGCTCGATAACCTCTTTGGATTTCTTGAATTTTATTCGCTAAAAACTTTTACAAATGTTTTACTGCGTGTTCTATAACTTTAATTCCATCAAATGCGCTGTAAAATTTAATATTTTTGATTTCAGATAGATCAATCCATTCAGGCATGCCGGCATATTCTTTTTCATAATCGCAGAAAAATGCTGTTGATAAGCTGCCATCTTTTATTTTGCACGTATAGTAAATGGCTATGGCGTGGACAAATTTTCCGTCAAGCATTTTGAAAAATGAATCGCCGCATAAAATTATGCGCTCAACCGTGATGTTAAGGCCGGTTTCTTCATGCGCTTCTCTTGTCAGCGCTTCTTCTATAGTTTCACCCAACTCTATACCACCGCCTGGAAAATCGTAACCATCCCAATTTTTGGAGAGCAGTATCTTGTTGTTTTCTATGATTACTGCATAGACGGATGGGCGAAATGTTAATTGATCAACAGCAACTTCGTATTTTTTGCCGGCGATATCGGTGCAAATGAGCTTTGCGTTCGTATTTTGCAACATGTAACAACTCGCTATGTTTGTGTATAACAACAGCAAGATAATTTGCTTCATGGTTTTGACTGCCCAGCCGTCGCTACATACAAGTCGTTGCTCTTGTGCTGCGTTGCTACAAGCTATGGCGGGCAGTTTTCGCTTCTTAAATGGCTGCGCCAGGCGTAGCTCCGCAGGAGCGAAGACTGGCGGAGAGAGAGGGATTCGAACCCTCGACACCCTTTTCAGGATGTACACGATTTCCAATCGTGCTCATTCGACCACTCTGACATCTCTCCTTCCAATTGTCGTGTTATTTTTTACCTTTTTTGCTTGTCTGCCCAGTTGTGGCGTCTTCTTCAGCTGTTAACATTGCTTTTTCTACATCCGTGATTTCAACACGTGAAGCAGGTGCTTGTTGTTCTTCAGAAGTTTTGCCAGTTACATGTTTTTGTTGATTGGCTTTTGCTTTTTGTGTGCCTTGTTTGACGGCTTGTGCTAGGTAGTCAACGACAAATGCAATAGCGCGTGGCGAATCATCATTTCCAGGAATAACGTAGTTGACCAATGAAGGATCGCAGTTGGTATCGACAAGAGCTATAACAGGAACTCCGGCCGCGCGTGCCTCACGAAGCGCAGTATCTTCTTTTTTGATATCTATTAATACAACAGCGCCAATCGGCCAGCTGAGCTGGCGAATGCCACCAATATTTTCGTTTAGACGTTCAATGATTTTTTGGAAATTTGAGAGCTCCTTCTTGGTGTAATTAAAATCTGCTGATCGCTTAATAATATCCTCAAAGTGCATAAGCTTTGTAACAGACTTTTTAACTTGCGAGTAGTTTGTGAGCGTGCCGCCAATCCAACGATTATTTACGTATGGCATGTTAGTTTCCTTGGCGCCAGTTTCAATTGCTTTTTGGGCTGCCTTTTTGGTGCCTACAAAGAGCACTTGCTTGTTTTGAGCAGCTATATCAGACAAAATACGCGCCGCATTTTCTAAATGTTGGGCGGTGTATGCAACATTTACTAAATGGACACCGCCGCGTTGTCCCCAGATGTATGGGTTCATAAGCGGGTGCCAACGGCACGTGCGATGGCCAAAATGAATACCAGTTTTGATGAGATCTTTGAGATCGATTGCGGGCATGAATGGATCCTTATGGGTTTTGTTTTGCGATCCAGCACGGGCCTTTTTAGGCCACCCTATAGGGTGCCAGATCTATTATTATTCCCCTTAATAATACCAAATTTTATAAAAAAGACTATTTCACACCTCGATACAACCCGCCTGAAGCTAAGGCTTTGGCGGGTTACTCGGTGCGAACGGACGGTTTTTTACAAATTTTCTCAGCTTGTTCGGAGTCTTTTGCGGAGTTCAATGGTTAGTTCCAAAAAATTTTCTCCGTTCTTCCCGAGCCCTTCATTTTGTGAAAAATGAAGGATGTATCGGGGGATGGAATGATAGGTATGTGGTTAGTCTCATATGGCTGAACCAATGCATCTCTTGCCAAAAAATTAAAAAAATGTATACTAAAACTTGATGCTGACAGTGGTTGTCGGTGGTTTTAATGGAGGAATTCTTATGTTTAAGAAACTCATTGCTTTATTGTTGACGTCAGTTGCGGTATTTAGCGCGCAAGCTGGTTGTTGTGGTTGTTGTGGTGGCTGTTGCCGCCCACGTGTAGCACGTGTTGTGCGTCCTAATAACAATAACAAAAAACCTGTTGTTCAAACAGTTGCACCGCAGAACAAAAAAGCCGTCCGCCGTATTTGTCGCGGTGGTTGCTGTTCTTGCTGCCGTTAACGCTTAACTTTTCATAAAAAATAGGGCAAATTTTGCCCTATTTTTTTATATATTTTTATTACCAATTTATGTTTGTTTTCGATGTTTTGATCGATATTTTGGATTAAATAGTGGCGTGCAATTTGCGACCATGGGCGTTATGCTGCGCGTACACGAACAGCGCCATCGTGTAGATCGATTTGTAGGGCAAATGTTTGTGGATGTTGTAAGCGAAATTGTGCAATAGGTGCAGCAATATTTTTTTGAATTACGCGTTTGAGGGGGCGTGCGCCAAACTCAGGTTCATACCCTTCTTTGGCGACGTATGCAACAACAGCTTTATCAATTGTGACTGTGATGTTTTGTGCAATCAATCGTGATATAAGATCGTCAATTTGAATTTTCGCAATTGCTTCAACATCTTTTTGTGATAGTCGGTGAAAGAAAATTATTGAATCAATGCGGTTGAGTAATTCTGGGCGAAATGTTTTTTGCACTAAAGTATCAACTTGATCTTTTACTTTTTGTGTAAGTGTTGGTGCTTGCAAAATAATATCAGCGCCGATATTTGACGTCATGATAATGATACAGTGCTTAAATGATACGCGTCTTCCTTGGCCATCAGTTAAATGGCCTTCGTCAAATAACTGTAAAAGTACGTTTAGAACGTCTGGATGTGCTTTTTCTACTTCATCAAACAATACAACGCTGTAGGGATGCCTTCGTACTACTTCAGTGAGTTGACCGCCTTCTTCGTAACCTACATAACCAGGTGGCGCGCCAATAAGCCGTGCAACCGTATGTTTTTCCATGTATTCAGACATGTCAATGCGCACAAGTCGATGCGGGTCGTTAAATAAAAAATCAGCAAGCGTTTTGGCAACTTCAGTTTTACCGACTCCCGTTGGTCCCAAAAATAAAAATGTGCCAATTGGCTTATTTGGGTCGGTCATACCGGTGCGATGTAATTGGATTGCCCGCACAACCTCGTCAATTGCCTCATCTTGTCCAATAACATGCTTTTTGAGCTCTTGCTCCATGTGCAAGATTTTTTGACTTTCATCGTATTTGAGTTTTTCAACAGGGATGTGGGTCCAGCGCGCCAATACCGCGGCAATATCGTCTTCGTCAACTGATTCTTTAATCAAGCCGGTATCAAGTTTTTTAAGTGTCTCTTGCTCGGTTGCAAGCTGTTTTTCTAGCTGCGCAAGTTTGCCATACTTAATTTCTGAAGCTTTGGCGTAATCCCCATCACGCTCTGCTGCCTGATAGGTTGTATTTGCTGTCTCGATTTCCTCTTTGATTTTGTTAATTTTTTCAAGTGGGGCTTTTTCTGCTTGCCACTGACGTATAACCTTTTTTTGTTCCTCTTTAAGGTCGGCCAATTCTTTTTCAAGAATTTTTAAGCGATCTTTTGATGCTTGATCTTTTTCTTTGTTAAGGGCAACTTTTTCGATCTCTAATTGTCTGATTTTGCGATCAAGTTGATCAAGCGCTTCAGGTTTTGAATCTATTGCCATTTTGAGCATTGATGCAGCCTCATCAATAAGATCGATGGCCTTGTCTGGCAAGAAGCGATCGGGAATATATTGTGCCGAAAAGCGCGCAGCGCTCACCAATGCTTGATCTTTAATGCGAATGCCATGATGTAATTCATAGCGTTCCTTGAGGCCACGTAAAATGGAAATAGTATCTTCAATACTTGGTTCTTCAACAAAAACTTTTTGAAAGCGTCGTTCAAGCGCTGCATCTTTTTCAATAAATTTTTTATATTCTTGTACGGTTGTTGCACCGATACAGTGCAGCTCGCCACGTGCAAGCGCCGGTTTTAAAAGATTTGAAGCATCCATGCCACCGCCACCAACAGCGCCGGCGCCAACAAGCATGTGTAGCTCGTCAATGAATAAAATAATTTGTTGTTCAGATTCTTTGATTGCTTTTAAAACACTTTTAAGGCGCTCTTCAAATTCTCCTTGATATTTAGCGCCCGCAATAAGCAGCCCAAGATCAAGGGACAAGATTTGTGCATCACGCAGACTTTCTGGGACATCGTGGTTGACAATACGCTGGGCAATTCCCTCGACAATCGCCGTTTTGCCAACGCCCGGGTCGCCGATTAGGACGGGGTTATTTTTTGTTCTACGTGACAAAATTTGTATAACGCGGCGAATTTCCTCATGTCGCCCGATAACTGGATCAAGTTTTGCCTGACGTGCTTGATCGGTAATATTTTGACAATACTTTTTTAACGCTTCGTACTGCTTTTCGGCATTTTTTTCTTGCACGCTTTTGCCCTTTCGCAATGAACGAATGTGCTCCATTACCGTTGTTTCAGTATAGCCAGACTTTGCAAAAAATTCACGAATAGTAGTTGGCAGGTGTTTCGTAGTTGCCCATTGGGCCATGATAATTTCAAGGCTCACATATGCATCTTTAAGCCCGTGCGCCTGACGTGTACACGCGCTCATAAAATCTTCAAATGCATAGTCAGCAACCAGCTGTCCGCCCTCAACGTGGGCTAAAAGACCGAGTTCATGATTTACAAGGTTGCTCAGCTGATCAAATGAAAATGAAAAAAGCGCAAAGAATGAACGACAGAAATCATCCGTAAGCCCAGCGGCCAGTGTATGTAATGGTAAGAGACTGGGGTTTTTGCGTTGATATGCAAGGTTTATTGCTGCATTGATGAGTTCTTGGGCGGCATTTGTGAGTTGATTACTGTTCATGATCACACATTATTTAATACGTGCTGGCTATAAAATTGTTTGAGCAAAGCCCGTTTTTGATAAACCATGGCAAGAATTGATCTTACAATGGTCACTGAAATGATTCAACTACTCTAAAGCGTATAATGCCAAATGAGCCCCCCTGGGGCGTTTCCACACCTATGGCTTCGAAGTTTATCTCGGCGGTTAAACCACTTTCCACAGAAAGGACAGTGGAAACATCTGGGCAAGTGCCCGCTGATGTGGTGCCTTTTTAAACTATGCGCTTTCATCAGAGGATGATCTGGACACAGGCCGCATCGACACTGCAGGTTGCAAGTATTTTGAAGCTTATGCGTGCGTCTACAATGCGCGACGAAGTCTTTGAGTTTGGCAAATATTGCTGGGCACATAACGCATTGGTATTTACATGGCATTGCTGCTATTGCAGGTGCGACCTCATCGGCTGTCGAAGCTCGTGCGGGTTCAGGTGTTGCCGCAGATGGTAAAGCAGGGGCCGTCGCGGACGGATTTAGAAGAGCTGCAACTGAAATTCTACGGCTGCTATCGCCCATTGCATGTAATGCCGGTAAAAAAAAGATAGTGAAAAATAAAAATAATCGTTTCATGTCAAAATTCCTAGGTTCTGTTGAGTTTTTAAAAAGCGCTGAAATTTAGGTATGATAACGCCGAA
>CAYSPS010000027.1:0-7301 GCA_964432975.1 uncultured Pseudomonadota bacterium
CGAGTGATTTCGAGCGAAGCGAGAAATAGTATCGAGCCATGAACGACTTTAGGTTTGCATTTCATTTTTGATAGATTCGACTTTGAACACTCGGGACGAACGGTATGGTCTGGTGAGTGATTTGACGCGGCTCGATACGTTTAGCTATGCAAAATACTCGGGGCGAACGGAAAAGAGTCATCTATCTGAACCCAAGCAATATTGCTATACTATCAGTATTGATAAACTGAAAAGAAATTTTTAAAATGGTGATCTATGTTTGCGCAATGGTTGGTGCTTCTTCCCCCACTTGTCATTTTATTAACCGCTTTTATCAGTCACAACGTGGTATTATCAGTCCTTTGCGGCATCGCCAGCGCAGTGCTCATTGCAACTAATTTTTCGCTGGGTGGCGCCACGACACTTGCTGCCCATTATTTTGCACAGCAATTGAGCTGGGATAGTTTAAACATTTACGGTTTTCTTATTGTGTTGGGCGCACTTTTAACGCTCATTAATACAACCGGTGGCACGTGTGCATTTAGCAACTTTATCACGCGACACCTTAACTCGGCAAAAAAAGTGGAATCAACATCACTGACCGTATCACTTTTTTTCGGCATTGATGATTATCTCAATGCGCTCACCACGGGCTGCATTATCAAACCGCTTGCCGATCGTGTACGTATTCCGCGCGTAAAACTCGCATTTCTTCTTGATATCATGGCATCACCGCTTGTTGTGCTTGTGCCAATTTCAAGTTGGATTGCGCTCATTGTTGGCCAACTCAACCTCGTTGGCATCAATCAGCAATCAAATGCCCTTATCAAAGCAGATCCATTCTTTACCTATTTGCAAAGCGTACCGTTTATTTTTTATTCATTTATCGCAATTGCAAGTGCATGGTTTATTGTCAGACGAAGAATTTCATTTGGACCGATGAAATTTTTTGAACATACGGCACAAGTAACAGGAAACCTCCATGGTGGCAAAACACCCCGATTTGATGATAGCATGCTCGAGCGTTCTGCCCATGCATCGTTGAGTGATTTTTTTCTGCCACTTTTGTTTCTCATCGCAAGTACTATTATTGGCATTTTATACAAGGGTGGGTACCATCTTTTTGGTGGCCAATATAGTTTTTTACAAGCATTTTGCCATACGGGCAATGCCATTTTTGCAGCGCTCATGAACGCAGCATGTATTTCGTTTGTGCTGAGCAGCGCGTGGGCACTCATGCGCAAAAAAATTACCTGGCACGGACTCCAGCATTGCATCTATCATGGTTTCAAACTCATGTATCAGTCTGTTATTCTCGTTTTTTGTGCGCTGACATTTAGCTTAATCATCAATCAAGAATTGCACACCGGACAATACCTTGCGCAACTTATTGTGCCAGGTATTAATGTCATATGGCTGCCGCTCATTATTTTTGTCATGAGTACCGGCATTGCATTGGCCATGGGTTCTTCGTGGGGAACCATTGGCGTGAGCACACCAATTAGTATTCCGATGGTAAGCAGCTTTGTAGCAAGTAATCCGGCGTTACTTTTTTCCTGCATCGGTGCCATTATTTCTGGTGCAATTTTGGGAGCACAACTATCGCCAATCTCAGATCCGGTCACGATTGCATCAACAAGCTCAGGATGCTACCAACTTGATCATGTCAAAACCCAAGCCCCATATATACTCGCTGCATTTACGGGCAGTTGCGCGGCATTTGCACTGATTGGCGTTGTTCATTTAGCACGCCCGACACTGAGCGCACTCGTATGCATGGCGATTGGCATCGCCATCACCCTAAGTCTCCTGGCGCTTGGCAACTACGCCAACAACACAACGAAATTAAAAAACCAATAATATAAACTAATTTTAATTTAATTAACGTTGTCCGAATCAAACTCACAGCAATAGTAACCACCCGGACACAAAGAATCTGGCTGACAATCTACAACTTCAGAAGATACGTCTTGGCTGCACCAGCAATATGCAATCGCACTAGTTACTGCTGGCAATAGTAATATAAGCGTTAAAAATAACAGTTTCTTCACAAGCATCCCCACCTTTTTTTAGATCCTACTTTGAGTTTACTAACACTACTGCCAATAAATCAATGGCTTTTTATTTAAAAAAAATAAATCTTTAAATCAGTTTTTGTTGCACCGCAATCAAAAACATCACGATCCCCGCAGCAACCGAAGCATTATATGAAATATCCCCGTGCGTTTGCGGTAATTTGATGACCGTTCCGCGCGCAAGCGTTTGCTTGCTCACTCCTGTCCCCTCGCTCCCGATAACCAAGCACAATGGTTTTTGATAGGTCACCTGCGCTGCATCAAGAGCGTTGTGTGCAAGCGCGGTTACATACACCTGATAACCGGCTTTTTGTACTTCAAGCAGTGCAGCACTTGTTGAAGGTGGCTGATAAATATGCAAATGCTCAGCTAATCCTGCAGACGCTTTGATGGTTGCAGCATTAATCGGTGCCGTATTTTTGCGCGGTACGATGATGCCAGAAAAACCGGTGCAATATGCCGAACGAATAATCGCACCAACATTGCGCGTATCTTGTATGCCATCAAGAAGCACAATGCATGGCTGTTTAGCTGGATTAAATGGTTGCGCTCGATACACAAATGGCGTCACAAGCGCCACAATCGCTTGATGATCTGCTGCACCGACAAGAGCCGTTAGCGCAGCCCGCTCTTTATAAACAACTGGAATCTGGCGTCGCAGCAGCTCAGCTTTAATCTGACCAAATGCCTGCGGCTCAGGACGCGTTGTGTACACCCGTAATATACGCCTTTTTTTGGCTTTCAAAACCTCCCAAAGCGCATGAACACCATAAACAATATCAGCCTGTGCATCAAGCCGTGTAGATCGCATAATTGCACCCCGCATTAAAGACCTTCACCCCGTTTACTCGGCGGTGAATCTTTGGTATAATCACATAAGAGTAATTGTACCATGTTCAGAAACGGTTAACCATTTAAAGAAAGGGTGTTTCTATGAAACGATTCCTTTGTATTGCGCTCTTGTTCTCTGGTTCACCTTTGGTAGCGCGCGATATTTTTGAAGAATTTGATCAAGCCGTCAAGGAAATGCACGAAGATTTCCAAAAGCGATTTGATGCTCTTGAAAAATATCTTGCCACACAACGTCCAGCCACAGCCACAACATCAACACCGGCTGAAAAAGATACAAAAAAACCAGCGGTCAAAAGCATTGAAGTTTTGCCTGTTCAAGACAATGATCAATTTGTCACGGTAAAACTGAGTTTGGGTGAACTAGAAAAAGACAAAATCAAAATCGAAGCATTTGATAAATCGCTCAAAGGTTCTGCCACACTCAAAGAAGGCGGTTCAGTTAATTTCTATGTAGACAACGGTCGCGTTCTTGGCATTTATACAAAACATGAAGCCAAAGAAAACAAAAAGAGCGATAACCAGATCGTGTATGATTCCTGGCGCGTCGCAGAATCAACAAAAGAACAATCGATTCCTGCCGTACACAATTTGACGACCACTGAAGTTTCGTACAAAGATGGCATTTTACAACTCAAAATGCCACGCGTTCCGCACATAAAAGGAACCGTTCTTAATGTTAAATAAGAATCTTAAAACGGATTTTATCGGAGGCCTAGTTCAGTCTAGGCCTCTTTTATATGCATCAGCTCAACAGATTAAAGATTTTAACTGTTGGCTCGAAATAGATAAGAAAAAGTTTTTTAAAAATATTGAATGGGTAAAAAAATTCATCGGCCCACAGGTAAGAATTGCGGCTGTACTTAAATCAAATGCCTATGGTCATGGGCTTGAGCTCATTGCAACATTGTGCGAAGAACACACGTTGATCGATTACATGGTTGTTTTTTTGCTCAGCGATGCACTCAAAATTCGTGCACTAAATATAAAAAAGCCTATTCTTGTGCTCGGCGGCTATGATGCGACACTGGAACTAGCTGTTGAACACAATATTGATCTGGTTGTACACGATTGGGAGTCAGCGCACATGATTTATGCCTGTGCGCAAAAATCAAAAAAGCCCGTTAACATTCACCTCAAAATCGATACGGGACTCTCGCGACTCGGATTTTTGCCCCAAGAAATTCCGGCACTTATCGATTATCTTTTACAGAACCCGTTTATAAACATTGTTGGTGTCTATACCCACTTTTCTGAGTCAGATGCACCAGACACAACATTCACGCACGTGCAAATGGAACAATTTAAAGAAGTCGTTCTTTATTTGCGCACCAAACGCGGACTTAAACTTCCTATTGTGCACACCGCAAATACAGCAGCTGCAATGCGTTTTAAACAAGCCCACTGGAATTTTATTCGATGTGGTGGGGCACTTTATGGCTCATACAAAGATGCCTGCTTTTATCAAGACGTGGCACAAGCAGTACCTGGTTTTGCTCTTTCAACCGTGCTCACGCTCAAAGCACGCATCATGACCATCAGGCAAATACCGGCAGGAACGCCGGTTGGCTATGGCCGATCGTTTATTGCCAAAGAACCTCTGCGTTTAGCGGTAGTATCGGTAGGCTATTACAACGATTATGACCGCCGCTTATCAAACAACGGGTCAATGATTGTCCATAACACGTGCGTTCCTATTGTCGGACGCGTTGGCATGAATATGACTACCATCGATGTGAGCTCAGTTGCTGCGGCACATGTTGGCGATGAAGTCACTGTTATTGGTGACTGTGAGGGCGTACGTCTGAAAGATTTTGCGCATCTCATGAATGTAACGTATGAAGTCATGCCACCGCTTACACCAGCAATTCCGCGGGTCATTGTTAACACATAATTGATGGCTTTTTTAAATGAACTTGTTGAGTATACTAAGTGAGCGGTAGACGGTAGTTTAAAATTTTTACGAGGTGGCGACGCATGTATATACTGGAAGGTAATATTGGAGCAGGCAAGTCAACCTTGCTTTCATTAATCAAAGAAGCAAATACTGAAATTGATGTCGTTTTTGAGCCCGTCAATGCCTGGCACAAGCAAGATACAGGGCAATCTTTACTTACACAATTTTATACTGATATCTCGCGGTGGGCTTTTACGTTAGAAACGTATGCCATGGCATGTCGCGTGAAAGAGCATTTGTACGAACAAAAAAATCATCACCCATACCGCCTTTTTGAACGCTCAATTTACTCCGGACACTACTGCTTTGCTCATAACAGTTACAAAAATGGTGGCATGTCAGCCATTGAATGGGAAATTTATCAACAATGGTTTACATTTCTCATGCGCAACAAATGTCGCTTGCCATTTGGTTTTATTTACCTCAAAAGCGACCCGACTGTCTGCCTGAATCGCATTCAAAAACGCAACCGTTCCGGTGAAAGCAATATTACGCTTTCCTATCTTGAACAAATTCATCGCGTCCATGAAGATTTTTTAGTGACTAAAAAACGTATTTTACCAGAATTGGCAATGATCCCAGTACTCGTATTGGACGGCAATATCCCATTTTCGACAAGTAAAACATTGTTTAATGAATTTTGTGATCAGATAACTGAGTTTATGTACAAAACGCAATACAATCGACGTATAGAAGTACAGAATCTACAACAGTCACCGTATTAAAATGTGCTTTATGTTTTTGTATAAACGTACGTTATAATACCGTTGTTATCGATATTTACTTTCGTAAAGCCCAATCGTTCATAAATTTTTTGCGCCCAGACATTAGAAACCCATGTGATGAGTTCAATCTTCGTACAACCCATGCTCATTAACTGGTCCATTGCATACCGAACCAATTGTTGGCCATAGTGTTTGCCACGGAATTTTTTATTTACTGCTATCAGCTGTATATGACCCACATAAAACTTTTCTTTAAAATACGTTATAAATCCAGCCAATTGTCCATTATCGCGCATAACCTTAATAAATAATTTACCAAAATAACGAGAACTCTTGTCCGGTGAACGCGTTGTCATCAAATAATCAACATCCATATCAAAAGCATTGAGCCAATAGATGTCGGTTTTAACCATTTCTTTAAAATCTTTGGCATCACGTGCCAGATCGAAATCCTCTATACATGCGCGCGGTTTTGCACATGCCCACCACCCAACACCGCACAGACCAACACCGAAAGCAATAACAATGCCATAAACTATTAACCGAATAATTTTCGTCTTCATACAACCTTTCTTACTTTCTTATCACACAAAAACTACCGTCGTGCACTTATTGTCAAGACCGATTGAAACAAGTTTCTCAACCGCTTTTTTGCAACCCCTGGCGTTACTTGCTCATGCACAAACGCATTAACGACATAATAGGCGTTGTTCGCACGTTCAGCATACCGTGTATTGCGCAAAAAATCTCGCATACGAGCTAGCTTTGTACACGCCGCATCATCACGTAAAGGTGCGTCAAAAAGATCACATGACATGCGTAAAAATTCACATATAACTGAATGCACAAGCCATCCCCATGATGGTGACGTTACAGGCGCAGCATTACCAAGCAGCTGCTGTCGAAATTCTTGCAAACGTTGCATAAGCGGATCAATAATATCAGCATATTCGCGGCAAAGTCGTTGACGCTCATAATCTCTACGATCTGCTTTTGACATGGGTGGAAACGTCTTACCAGCATATATACCAAGCGGCAAACCCAACAAAAATCCTATAAAGAGTTTCTTTAATGCGCACACGACGCCCCCTAAAAATTCAGATACAAAAGTATTTAAGTGTTTTATAATAATTATATTAGCAAAAATTCGCACATGCGTCAAATCCAATTACACGCGCCTGAAGCACGGTAATCTCAAATAATATCATAAAAACATATAAATTTATTTTGCTAAATTGAAAATTTCACCTATACTTAATCATGAATCATCTGCAATAGAGCTCTTGTATACTTTTTTAAAAAGTTTTTTATGTACTGGCAAGAACCACTTATTATTCGTACCATTTCATATCCACGCTTTATTGGCGGACCACTTGACGGTTATACTGATACGCCATTTCGACTTACCGTACGACAATTTTCGCCCGATCATATTATGTATAGCACCATCCGGCACGCTTCTTGTATTGCGCATGAGCGTGGCGGCCAGCGTGCGCTTGCGCTTGATCCACATGATCGTCCACTCTTTTTCCAAATTACTGCCAATCATGCTGCACCAGTTCAAGCAGCTGTTGAACGCATTGTAGCACAGGCACCACATGCGATTGACTTAAATATCGCCTGCCCGGCAAAAAATATTATCAAATCACATTCCGGTTCGGCACTTATGGCAGACAGAGAAACACTCGTAAATATCGTTAAAATTTTGCGTGCACA
>CAYSPS010000027.1:7311-9791 GCA_964432975.1 uncultured Pseudomonadota bacterium
CGCCAATGGCGCTCACCATCAAAATGCGTGCCGGCTTTAAAGAGCCAAACGCGAGCACTATCGCTCAATTACTGTGTGACTTGGGTGTCGATGCGCTGGCAATTCATCCACGGTTGCAAACGCAAAAATTTGGTGGTCAGCTAGATCTTTCGATCGTCAAAGAAATTAAAGAGTCTGTAACAATCCCCGTTCTTTACTCTGGCGGTATTCACACGTTTGCTGATGCAAAAACGGTTTATGAACAAACCGGCGTTGATGGCTTTTTGATTGGACGCGCACTGCTTGGTCAGCCCTGGAAGCTCGCGCAATTAAGTGCACATGCAACTGGAAAAGAATTTACCATTTCACGTGCACACATCATGCGCACCGCAGCACATCATTTTGAACGCATGTGTTTAACGTATGGTGCACGCAGTCTTTACGCATTTCGAAAACATGCACATTATTATATACGAGGATTTACTGATGGGAATGAACTTAAACACGCATTTTTTAGCGCAACATCAGTTGAACAGGTAAAAGAATTGTTGCAAAGGCACGCGGGTGATTGTCAGTAAAAAAAAATTATTACTTGCCGCCAGCATTGTAGGTGCAAGTGTCGGCACTTTTTACCTACGCCATGAATTCAGCGCAGTGCTTGATAATGCATGCAGCACCCTTGCATACCCTTTTCTTGTGGTGCAACACCAAATAACTGCAAAAATAAGCGCCTGGCAACAAGCGCGTATTACTGCCGAAGAACTACGTACGCAGCTTAATACACTGCAAGCAGAGCATGACCAATTACTCAGTCAAATTATTGTACATAACGCGCTTGAAACTTATGCGCAAGCAATCGAGCCGCTCCTGGCCTTCAAACAACGATATAATTTAGAACATGCATATCCGGTGCACATCATTTTTACACACATTGGCCCTGATGAACACTACATTCTGATCGATGGTGGCGATAATTGCAATTTTAACGATCAGTACATTGCAATTAAAGATAACCATCTGGTAGGACGTGTGACGCATACCTACCCATATCACAGCAAGGTCACGCTTATTACCGACAAACGCATTAACATTGCTGCATATTGCACAAAAACAAAAACAATTGGTATTCACAGTGGCACCAATCGCACGCATACGGGAGCACTTCAATTTGTGCATCATCTCCAAGATCTTGTCATGGATGACTTAGTACTCTCAAGTGGCCAAGGCCATGTATATCCACAAGGTTTTTGTTTAGGCAAAATTGTTTTTATTCAAAAAAAAGAAGTTGAATACGACGTGAGCACGCAACCGCTCATTGATCTTGAAAATTTATCGTATTGTCTTCTGGTACACGTTGATACACTCCATCATCGACCAACTGCTAATACCATGCATATGGTTGAGCCGAGCAAGCAGATGACGACACCCCATCTCGTGCAACATGCGCAAGAAGTGAAAACAGCGGACGCGCAGAACCATGCACCTTGCCCAGCAAACGATCAAATAACGACGGCACCGGCTGCCGAACCCACTCAATCTCTCGTTCAATAAGTGCGAGTTCTTTTATTTTCTGTGTCGCTGTTGAAAGCGATCCGAGCGCATCAACTAAGCCAGATTTTAATGCATCATTACCGGTAAACAAACGACCGTTTGCCCATTGATCAGCAGTTGTAAGCGACAATTTGCGCGCAAGAGCAATATCACGTATAAATTGTTGATAACTACTATCAGCAAGCGCTTGCAACATCTGCTGTTGCTCTGGCGTAGCGGCAGTAAACATATTAAGCGCCGATTTATAAGCGCCCGCTTTATGGATTTCGTAATTTACATTGTACTTACTAAGCAACTCGCCCAGCTTAAATTGATCAATGTAACTCCCGATGCTGCCAACAATGGCAGATGGCGAAGCAATAATATAATCAGCGGCTGCTGCAATATAATACGATCCAGAAACACATAAATTATATGTCAGCGCAACAACTGGTTTGCGATATTCATGTTTAAGCCGCAAAATTTCAGCGTACAATGCTTGCACAGAACCTGCAGCACCTCCGGGGCTTTCTATCTCCAGAAGCACTGCCTTGATTTGTGGATCTTTAAAAAATTGCTCAAGAGGTTCGTAATACTCATCGACATCTTCAATAACCGTATCGATTTTAACACGTGCAACTTTTGTGCATGGGATCACCAAACACCGATATTGTTCTTTAATCCCTTTGACCAAACGTGGCGCAACGCTGAGCAAAATTAAAATAAGGAGAACGGTACTTAAAAAACTCGTTAATTTTGCCATATGACCTCTTTTTCTATATGCATGAAATTTTGCCAAAGCATAGCATGGAACGCACAAAAGAACAAAGACATGTTTTTGACTTTGTCATTCTTTTCATTTAAGATAAAAGCACGAAATGTGCGTTGTGCCCGAGAGCACGGGCGGTTAGCTCAGTTGGTAGAGCATCAGTCTTACAAACTGAGGGTCACTGGTTCGAGTCCAGTACCGC
>CAYSPS010000028.1:0-8966 GCA_964432975.1 uncultured Pseudomonadota bacterium
ATCTTGGGTTTGCCAGTTTCTAAAAATGAGCAAATGGAAACACCAAGTTCAATGTAGATACCTTTGTTTTCCCCTGTTGGTTCGGTGAGAAGAATAAAACATCACTATGTTTGACAGCGTCAAGATCGCGTTGGGCACGGTGAGTGGCTATAGAAGAATGTTGGTCATTTGGTTTGGTCAGTGATGAGTCTTGAGTCCAATCATGACTAATCTGATGACCGTGCTGTTTGAGAAGTTCCATTACTTTTCTGGCTCTATGTTTGTGAGTAAATTTGGCCGCTATATAGATGTTCATGGTTTGAGGCTATCTGCTGATATGTACTTTTGGTTAAGGCGGTCGATGAGGGAGTAGGCACAACCACAATAGTTTTGTTTGTAGAAGCCCTTGGCGCAAGATATGCAGCTGAGTGTTTGGGGGGAAAGAAATCTAAGTCGATATTTTTTGGCCAGGGACTCCCCTATTCGTTTTATGACTTGGTTGTCCATGTAACTGCTGGTAAGCATGGTGGTTGTAACTTGATCGAAGTCATGTTGGAGAGCATATTCAAATGTTTTTTGAAGGCGAAGTAAATAACAAGTAAGCAAGTATTTTAAGAAGAAGCGAGGGCGCCATTAGGCGCCCTCGCTATTTACCTAAATAATTTTTTAGATACGCTGATATCGTTATTCTCGCACATAAAATAAAAGATATCTCATGAAAAAAGCACAACTTTCGCTTACCAATACACTTTTTGGAAAAAAAGAAATTTTCACGCCCTTGCACGATAATGCCGCAAACATGTATGTGTGCGGCATTACGCCATATGATCATGCCCATATCGGGCATGGGCGCTGCTATGTTGCGTTTGATGTGCTGTACCGATTATTAAAGTTTCTGGGTTATGATGTTACGTACGTACGCAACTTTACCGACATTGACGACAAACTCCTCAATCGTGCACAGCAAGAACTGGGTGATCGTATGCGTTACCCAGAAATTGCACAACGTTATATACAATCATTTGAACAAAACATGCACGCACTTAATTGCTTAACACCAACCGTGCAACCACGTGCAACACAGGTAATTGACGATATTATCGCACTTGTACAAAAATTAATTGATAAAAAATATGCATATGTCGTTGATGGCGACGTATATTATGATGTACAAAAGTTTGCCACTTACGGCAAATTTTCAAAACGCAATCTTGATGAACTTCTTGCCGGTGCACGGGTTGAAATTAATGAAAAAAAGAAAAACCCTCTTGATTTTGCTCTATGGAAAGGCGAAGCGCAAAACTTGTTTTGGAAAAGTCCATGGGGCTGGGGACGACCCGGTTGGCATATCGAATGTTCTGCAATGGCAACAAAGTTTTTAGGACAACACATTGATATTCACGGCGGCGGCATGGACTTGATTTTTCCACATCATGAGAATGAAATTGCGCAATCAGAAGGTGTTTTTGGCGCACCTTTTGCTCGCTATTGGGTGCACATTGCATTTGTACAAATCAACAAAGAAAAAATGTCAAAATCACTTGGAAATTTTTTCACGCTCAACGATGTTTTTGAAAAATTCGATCCGATGGTTGTGCGTTTTTATTACCTCAATCACAACTACAACATTCCGCTCGATTTTTCTTTTGATGGACTCACGGCGTGTGAAAAAACGTACAAAAAACTCACACGCTTGTTTACTGATGTAGCTACAATGCCGGCAACAAGTAAAGATATCACGCACACGCCATTAACGCATGATATGCTCACCAGCTTATGTGATGATCTCAATATCGCTGGGATGCTGGGCATTATTTTTGAACATGCAGAAGAACTGCGTACAAATAAAGAAACGGCACAACAGGTAAAAGCTTTGCTTTCTGATGTGCTTGGACTAACGCTGGCACCACTTCCAGAAAAAACTGTTCACGTTACGCCAGAAATTCAACGCCTGATTGATGAACGCGCAGCAGCGCGTGCTGCTAAAAATTGGAAACGGGCAGATGAATTGCGAGAGCAACTCATTTCGCTTGGTGTTGAGGTCCGCGATACCAAGTAGGTGTTTCACCGCTCAACAACACATGCCGCGCGCGCTCAACTAACCTTTTTAGAACCGCACGTGTGCGCGGAGATAGGCGCACAATAACGGGAGCGCGATCCCTGATCACCGAACGTGCCAATGCGACCGCCCCTGCAGTACGCGAGCTTGAACGGAAATCCTGCGCTGCTTCAAACCAAAAGCGCTCACCACAAGCACACAGGCCTTGGTGCAAAACTGCCATCATACAAAAGGTAATAACTACACATTTTTTATTCATGAAAAAGCCCCTGCTCGGAGAAAATATAACTTTTTAAGTTTAGCCCAAAAACTTTTTAAAAAAACCCTTAACGCTCCCCTCATCATCAGATGCGCTATCGCCAAGATGCTCAGCATATGCTTTGATCGCATCTTTAGCTGCTGCCGATAATTTTTGTGGTATATGACATTGCACAATAACCACAAAATTACCATGCCCACGTCCCCGCAAGCGCGCGAATCCTTTATCGGTTAAGACAATACGATTGCCCGATGGACAGCCCTTGGGAATTTTTATCGTTTCTTTTGTACCATCAATCATTTCAATTTCAACCTGTGCACCAAATACTAATTGAGGATATGGCAACAAAAGCGTGCATACCAAATCATCATCAACACGAGTAAATCGTTTGTCAGCCTTGACACTGACGCGAATATACAAGTCACCAGCAGGACCACCAAAAAGGCCATCATCACCCTTGCCACTGATGCGAATTTCGGCACCATCAAAAATGCCTGCCGGAATTTTTGCCGTCAGCTGCTCCAAGGCCTGTTTGCGCGAATTACCACCACAAGATTGGCATGGATGCGTAATCGTATAGCCCTGTCCTTGACACGCTGGACACGCTTGACGCATGACAAAAAAACCGCGCTGTTGCGTTATATGGCCCGTACCCTTGCAGCGTTTACAACGTTCAACATCATGACCAGGTTGTACGCCAGACCCTTTACACGCAGTACATGCCTGCAAACGATAATAGGAAAGATCCCTTTTGGTACCTTCATAGGCTTCGCGCAATGTAACAGAAATTTCGGCATGCCGATCGTGTCCTTGGCGCGGCCCACGACGTCTTTCAGAAGTTTCCTCTTCACCAAAACCACCAAAAATATCGCCAAAGCCGCCAAAAATATCGCCAAAATTACGTAAAATTTCTTCCATGCTCATGTCATGCGCAGCCCATTGACCGCCACCCATATGTGGCGCCTCGTGGCCAAACCGATCGTATTGCGCACGCTTTTCAGCATTCGATAATATTTGGTACGCCTCAGCGGCCTCCTTAAACTTTTCTTCGGCTTCTTTGTTACCAGGATTACGGTCAGGATGGTATTTGAGCGCTAATTTACGGTACGCCGCCTTAATTTCTTGTTCAGAAGCAGCCTTAGAAACGCCTAAAACTTCGTAAAAATCTCTTTTTGCCATAGATTCTTTAATATAAAAAACAAAACTATCTATCTATAGTATAGCAGTTTTTTAAACAAAAACTTTGATCCACTTATTTTGATGGCGGCTCTAAAAACGCCATCTTTGATTGCGGCACGTGAAATGAAAAAAGTGCGGCATCTGGCAATTTAGTTTTTATAAGGGCAACACGCTGTACATCAAAACCATCTGTACATATATTAACATGCACCACCATCTGGCCCAGCATTTGCAGCGTCATATCAAACAAATCATCTGACATAGATTTTAATGCATGACGAGCGAATGTTATGGCCCATGTAACGTCAGAATTGTTCCACACTGCTAAACGATTTTGCAGCATGTCAAAAAATGATTGTAAGCGCGAAAAATCTTCAAGTTTAAGTCCTCCCCCACGCACACCCAGATAACTGACACTCTTTAAGTTACGCATATAACAAATTGCACGCGCAAATTCCTCATCGGTTAACGCACGTCGTGCTGACGCATGAAAATCAACCGTACAACAACCTATGTTTTGCAACATGACTTCATACTGTTCATTAAAATGCGTTAAAGGAAATGCCCACGCACGTGCCGACATGGGATAAATATCAATTGATGGTTCTGCTTCAGCATACACCGGCAAACCCATCGCACCAGCCATGTGCGACAAACACAGTAATACAAAGCAACGCAACTGCATACATACATCTCTTATTGCTTCACCATCTGCGCAAGAGTACGATAGCGTTCAATGTTTGCACTTGAATGATGAATATCTCCGGCACGAGCAGGTTGATAAAAAATGCGCGCACGAAAATCTGGAAACTCACGACGCAACTGTACAAGCAACTGATTCAGTGATACTTGCTTGCCACTAGCAACATTGACCGGTTGCCCCGTCATCTCCTGCATTGGCAATTGTGCACACGTCAAATTTGCACGAACAACGTCTGCAACACTCACAAAATCACGCGTTTGTTCACCATCACCATACACAACAAGCGGTTTATTAGCACGCATAGCCGCAACAAAAATTGCACGAACCCCAGCATAAGGACTATGCGGATTTTGACGCTCACCATAGACATTAAAATATCGCAAACACATTGTTTGCAAGCCATAAATGCGCGCATAGCTTTGGCACAACTGTTCACCAATCATTTTTGAGTAACCATAGGGCGAAAGTGGTGCACAAGACATCGTTTCAACACATACACCACCAGCAGCACCATAAACTGCTGCTGATGATGAAAAGACCACGCGTTGCACGTGCTCCAATCGTGCCGCTTCCAAAATATTATACAAACCACGAATGTTTGTTTCGTAACACTGTTTTGGATTGGCCATTGATTCAGCAACACTAATTTGCGCCGCCAAATGAAAAATAACCACGCAACCACGCGCAGCCATTTGACATGCAGCAGGGTCAGTAATATCTGCGCGCATAAATTCAATGCAACGCCACACGTGCTCTAAATTTTGTGTGTTACCGTTTGATAAATTATCAAGAACTCTTACACGTGCACCAGCATGGACAAGCGCATCAACAATATGTGAACCAATAAAACCAGCTCCACCAGTCACCAACACACGTTTATCAAAAAACCATGAATCCTGTGCGCTCACTCCGCTCATATTGAAACACCCGATAACTAAAAGAATATATTTTTTCAACATATACTCATCCAAACTCTCACTTTTAATTAAACCCGAAAAATGTGCTCTCGCGATTTTTGTGATGCAATACTCGTTGACAATCCATAGCCCGATAACACCTGTTGCGCCAACGCACGACCATCAAGTAGTGCTTCTTGCATGCTCGCATATTGCCACGCACCATAGCGACCACCTGTATGTATATCATATTCACGCAAACGCGCCAAAAGCATTGGCACATGATCATCGCGCCAAAACGTATAGGTCACATATGCAGGATTTAAACGTAGCACGTTATATGTACAAATATCTGAAGCGCCAAAGCGAAATAATCGTTGTGCCGCGCGCACAATTTTACGTTCAATACCCGCCGGACAAGCCCCCCGATAAGCATATTCCACATACAATGAACGATGATCAGGGGGTACCATTTCAGGTGCAAACGTATGCGCAAAACCAGCACGGTAAAATGGAATATCGTGATCAACCGTGTAAACCCAATGTTTTTGCTCGGTTTGTCCTGGACATAAGCCAAGATTAATATTAAGCACATTACTTGCGCGCAAACGGCGCACAGCGGTACCAAAATTTATCGTACTTGGTGCACGTATACACGAAAGCAAACAATTAAGCGGCATCGTATTAATCACGACACCAAACCGCTCACGATAACCATTGGTACACAAAACGGTACGCCCTGCTAAATCAATTTCACGAACCATGTGCTGCGTCAATATTGGTTTCACAATATGTGCGACTAAACGATGAACAAGATAATCTATGCCACCAACACGCGGATAGTAAAACTGTGCATTATATCCAATAGGCGCATCGGCTTTATCAATAATACCGGCGATAATATCCTGCAATGTTGTCGTTGGCACAAAACGCCCCGTCCACGTGTGGCTGAGTTTTTTGGTATCACAACAAAAAATTTTTTCCTGATAAGGCACAAAAAAGTGATCAGCAAAACCTCGGCCAAAATGCGTCAGCACCCATGCATAAAAAGATCGGGGGTTTTTTATGTGGGGACGGCGTACAAAACCCTCAATGCATTCAGCAATTACCGACGTACTCATACCGCGCAAATTCATTTGAAATGGATATTTGCTCCAACAAGCATTACGGTAAATCCATGAATTTCTGTTATGGCACAGCCAATCTTGTGAAGCAGTAAGCTGAGGTACTAGTTGACGCACATACGGATCTGAAATATGCAATAAGTGACCCGTATAATCAAACGTAAAACCATCCTGTCGTACACTGCGACACAAGCCACCGACGGTTGACTCGCGTTCAAGCAACACATAATCAAAAAAACCAGCATTTTCCAGATGATATGCCGTTGACAATCCAGTTAACCCTGCACCAATAATCACCACCTGTGGCACCGTTATACTCCCTCAAGATATGGTGAAACTCCAATTAAATCATTTGGAATAGAAGCATCATTATATAATACAATGCCATAGGTGTGATATGTTTGACGCATACCAAATGAACGTGGAATAGGTGGATATGCCGCTTCTTTCACAATAGCTTGGGCAACCAAATCGTAATAATGATTACCCGATGATTCGAGCATGCGCGATTCCTGTACATGACCGTCAGTATCAAGCACAAAACGCATACGCGTTGGACCACGCAATCCATGCATTAATCGGCCAAATTGCACATTCGTCATTTTATTCATTTCAATAACCATAGATTGCTGCATCGCTTGATACACCTTCCGATTGTAGTGCAAAAAACGCGGATCTCCATATTGCGCAGCAACCCCACCAGCGCCACCAAGACCAGAACCAGACCCATCACCGCCATTACCGTCTGAACCGCCAGATTCATCATTTTCATCAGCAAGCGCGTGCGCGCGCATATGTTCAAAAAATGCATGCTCGCTCAAAAAATCAAGAGCCCGGGATCTTTGTTGAATGCGGTTCTGCCCGGAATCATTCGCACGTACACGTGGTTCTAGTGCAGAAAAATCTTCTTGCATCTGGCGAGCCCCATCTTCGCCGTTACCATCACCGACACCGGTTGGGTGGTAAAACACCAGCTTTCCAGAATCAGGTGCAGATTCAACCGTCTGCAAGCGTGCATGTCCACCGCCGCCACTCCCATCTTTTAAATGTTTTGAATTTTTTGCGCGCGCCATCACGTGCGCCTCGGGTTCAAGCGCAGGCGCGGCTTTTGCGTCTTCTGGTCGCTGCACAGCTTGTTGAGGTTGAGCATGGTGTGATTGCCCATTGCTACCGCCACCCTGTCCCCCAGTACCTGCAGGAGCAAGAGCATGTGTAGTCATCGGTGCATCAAAACCAGTACCTGCACGATACATTTTATGACCATTATCATCAACTACTGGCTGCGACGGTGGTACCGGCATTTTGTTAAAGGGAACCGTTGAGGAAATACTCGTCGGTGACAAATTTTGCAATGGTGCTGTTGCCTGCGCAGCTAATGGGCGCGCCGAACGACGCGGCATCAATCGTGCAAGTTGTCGCGCATCAATCATTGAAATTGTTTTGGGCAATGAAACATATGATGGGGTAAAATTTGCATACCAAAGCCGCTGCGGCACCAACACATGTAATACAAACAAAAGCGCATGAATAATAAACGCGCCTATGACACAAAAAAGAACAACAAAATTTTGCTGCCGAGAAGAAAGTTCGTTTACCATAAAACACTCGTGCTTAGTGTAGCATGTGCTATAAGAGAATACAGCACAATACAAAAGCGCGATTATTGTTTAAAAATGGCCAACATATGGTGCTTTTTTACCAACTGCCAGCCATTAAAAATATGGTTCGCACTCTTTTTGTTTTGGAGAAAGCGCATAATTTCTGCAAGCAAATGCTCGCTTAATACGAGTGGAATACAATACGCAACAAGCCACTGCACAAGCACACGCTTTTGTAAAAATGGATCCAACTCTTTCAAAAAATTTAGATCAAGCAAAATCTGCTCATCAACAATTTTTGTAGCATACACAAGCGCTTCACGTGTCATACGCGTCAAAAACTCATCTGTTTCACGCAAATGCCCAATTACACGCTGCGTGTTATATTCAAAACGCGCATCAGTTGACCGCATAGCTGGAATGAGACCGTGTCGAATGCGATTACGCAAAAATTGCGCGCTCTCATTGCTTGCATCAATAACATAATCAATATGATGTTCATGCAAATACTGCAAAATTTCAGTTTTATGTACACACAAAAGTGGACGAATATAGGTACCATTGTGCGCACGCATGCCCGCAAGCCCGCTTACGCTTGCACCACGCGCAAGGCGCACAAGAAATGTCTCTAACTGATCATCAGCATGGTGCGCCAGTGCAATTGAAGCGGCACCAAAACGTTCACGTTGCTGCTCAAATAATGCACGACGCATTTGTCGGCCACGATCTTCTTTTGATCGATTTTTACGCAATACAAAATCAAGCGTCGAAGCACGCGCGCACATAAATGGAATATTAAGCCGCGCACACATGCAGGCACAAAATTGCGCATCGTGTTCTGACTCTGGACGCCATTCATGATCAAGATGTACACACAGTAATCTTAATTTCATTGACTCACGCAAAACATGCAATACATGCACAAGAAAAACCGAGTCTGGACCGCCAGAAAGACCAACGACGACTGCATCGCCATTATTGATTAACTGATGCACATAAATAAAATGTGTCACACGTTTTACAAGCGACATTTTGAATATCTTTTTTATTTTTAAAATAATATCTTTACAAAATTATTGCAAAAGAACATGCAGCCATCTCATACTTAATATGAACAGGAGTTAGGCAACATAGCAAAAGTTCTCCATGGCTGCGGCTTTGCAATAATC
>CAYSPS010000029.1:0-535 GCA_964432975.1 uncultured Pseudomonadota bacterium
TAAAGCTATCCAGCTCGGGAGCAAGCTCCCTAGATTTTCGCTTCGCTCTTTAAATTTTATCTGCATGTTATCTGCCTCTTTTATTTAAATTAATATGCAGATAAATTGCCGATAAAAACAAGAAGCTCTCCAATTTGTGCAAATAATTTTCGATTTAATATCATATGCCCCATGCCGGGAATAATCTGCACTCGAGCCTGCGGGATATACTGCACGCAATAATCATGCATAACGCGTGCGAGTACAAGCTGATCTTTTTCACCATGAATTGCAAGCACTGGCACGCTGATATTTTTCAAATCTCGCGTGCGATCAACGATATTTTGCTGCGCTTTGACATGATTATGCAATGGCTCTTGGCCTGAAGAATATTTTTCAAACCAGGCGACGTGCTCTGGTAACGAACGCTCGTACATGTCTTTGATATATGAGCGAACAATATCGATATCGACAGGCAGATCACCGTGCAAATACGTGTACGAACGCGTAAAGCCATCAAAGCTTTCGACAAAATGTTTTGTCGGTTTATTTTGCG
>CAYSPS010000029.1:545-8663 GCA_964432975.1 uncultured Pseudomonadota bacterium
CTTCTTGTTCTTGCGTGGTGAGCTCAGCATGAGCAAGCACTGATGACGAAATGAGCGTTAAAGAAAGCACGCGATCTGGGTAATCAAGTGCAAGTAATTGCGCAATCGCACCACCCATTGAATGACCAACAATATGCGCTTTTTTAATATTATATGCATCAAGAATTGTAATGGCATCTTTAGCCAAATCATCAAGTGTGTATGGATTTTTTTCAAAATCAACAGCACTTGATAAACCCATATCACGATGATCATAACGAATAACAAAATAACCAAAGTCAGCGAGCTGCTGACAAAAACTATCTATCCAAAAGCGCGCTGGGGCCATCGCACCAGCAATTAATAAAATAGCTTGCTTTGTTTGATCGCCGAACGATTCGGTGTACAAAGAAATGTATTGCTCAGCTTTAATTATTCTTGATTGCATATTTTTCCACTAAATTTAACGTGCCGCCCATTTCTCAAACATGCGCATAATTGTTCGATCAGATGTTGGCAAATCTTGTCGATTTTTACTAATCCACCGCAATTCTTTTGATTCTCTATTTTTTGTAACAGGAGTCTCTTTAATCATCTTTAATAAAAATCGTACATCGTAATGATAATGCTCTCTGTTTTGCTCCATGGCAGGAAAAACGTGAATATCAAGATCAAAAATCTCTTCACTCAATGGGATAATTTCTTGAACGCCAGATTCTTCTTGTGCCTCTTTGATCGCCACCGCAAGCACATCAGAATTGCCATCGCAATGGCCACCTAAAGGCGTCCATTTATTCAACTTTGCATGGTGCATCAGAAGTACGTGCGTTTGTGAACAATTGAGCAACCAAACCGACACGGTAAAATGACCAACACTCAATGATCTGTTAAAACAATCATGAAAATACTCATTAAAGAACATCCGCATGCGTTCTTTGCATTGCTGCTCCCAAAGATCATGTGGCATATAATTTTGTAATAACTCATTTAATGTTTTGCGCATCAAAGCCTCAACACAAATGTTTTAAAAGTTTTTCTCCCTCAACATAGCAAGTAATCTCAATAAATTTTACCTGCGGATAGCGAGCACGCAGTTCACGTATTATTTGATGAACACGTTTTTCAAATGTCCACGTGTATTTGATGAGGCTCCAGCGAATGGTTTCTGCACAACCAATAGCGCGATCATCAATCGCTTCATGTTTGCCAAATAATTTGCGTTTGAAGATACGCCATAAACACAACCGGCGTGGATAATTAAAGTAGATGCAGACCTGAGCCCGTGCATAGCGCAACTCAAGCGATTTGGTATTATTGCCATCAATAATCCATCGATCTTGCGCGACAATATTTTTTTGCCAATCCATAAACTCTTTATAATCATGCTCGACCCAATTGGCCGTATAAAAATGTCGATCAAGATGATGTAACGGTAAAGATGTTTCCGCATGCAATTGCAGTGCAAAAGTTGATTTGCCACTGCCAGGTCTGCCAAAAATCATGATGCGCTTATACATCAAAATTACCACATTACCAAACAATTTGCTTAAGAAGCCCACTCGCTGGCCAATGGGCTTCTTAATTTTTTCAATTACTCACTAACGGCAACGCGTTCAACCACTTTTTGCAAGACATCTGACTTATCAGCAAAATATTCCAAATTAGCCCAATTTGGAAGTTTGCCCGCAAATCGCGTGAATCCCCAACTTTCATACAACGCAATAGCGCGCTCATTAGTTGTGCGTGTCTCAAGAAAAATACGCTTTAAGCTTGGACGCAGTTTAAAGATAGCAGCCATCAACACTTTTTCTATACGACGATTATTGGCAGCTGGAAGCACGCCAAAAAGTGCTGCTTTGATATGACCCGACTCAAAATCAGGCGTGGTGAAAAATTGAAGAGCACCCAATGGTGCACCTGTTTGATCATGAACAGTAACAAAAATATGCTTATCTTGATGACCAGAATATTTCGCCCAATCTGTATTCATAAAAAATTGCTGCAAAATTTCAGCCGTTTGTTTTTCAAACAGTTGCCAATCGGTTTTATCAACCCCTTGCGCCACGAGTGACGACAGTGATTTGAGCATAAAATCATTGGTAATATCTTCTGGCTTTTTGCGCGCAAATTCAACTTCAGTTTTGGTATACGCAGACACAAAAATATTAGTCAAACTTTTTATTTTGTCATTAAGTTGCTCCGTATGCCCAGGGATTTCTTCCCAATTCAATAATAAAGAACTACCATGTGCATCGTGCGCTAAAAAACAGCCGTTTTTTGTATTCATGTTCTTAATTTCCTGACAAGTGTTTCCAAACACTGCACAGCCGGTTTTCTGCTAAAAAAACAACAGCAGCGCATGTTTTACATGAAACATGCATAAGTTTTCTCAAAATATAAATTGAATTTTAAAACACAAAGTTTTCCGCAAGGGAATTGTCGAAAGACATAACACTGAAGTAACATGTTAATGTTACCATAAAACTTTGCTTAAGTAAAAAATTAGTAGTTAAAATTATGACGTATTTATGGTAAAGTATACACTATGAGTACCAATGCAATAACCGTTTCTCATTTATCAAAAACGTTTTCGTTCCCTATCAAAGACGCCTCAGTTGGTTGGTTCAAAAATCTTTTTCACCCCACGATTAAAGAAATCAAGGCGGTTAATGATATTTCTTTCAAAGTTACGTGCGGCGAGCGCATTGCGCTCATTGGCCCGAACGGTGCGGGCAAATCGACCACGATTAAAATGCTCACGGGTATTTTATTTCCAAGCGCTGGCATGGTAAACATTTTGGGACTCAATCCATCAGAAGATCGTCAGAAACTGGCATATCAGATTGGCACTGTTTTTGGCCAAAGATCACAGTTATTGCCCAATTTGCCCTGCACTGATTCGTTTGAGCTCTTTGGCGTCATGTATGATTTGAGTAATGCAGATATTAAAAAGCGTATTGCAGAACTAACCGAACTGTTTAACCTTGGTCCCTTTATCAATCAACCGGTGAGAAAATTGTCGCTTGGCCAGCGTATGCGGGCAGAAATTGCCGCCTCGCTCATACACAAACCACAAGTTATTTTTTTGGACGAACCAACAATCGGACTTGATGTCGTTGCTAAAAAAGCGCTACGTGAATTGCTGCTAAAAATTAACGAACAAGAAAATATCACAATATTTCTCACATCACACGACGTGGGCGATATTGAATTTTTATGCGAACGCACGATTATTATCAACCACGGCACAATTGTAAAAGATTTACCAACACAAGAATTGGCTAAAACATTTGTGTACGAAAAATATATAGAGCTCATTGCAAAAACCAATTTTGGTACTTTTCCGGCATTACCAACAGGTATTACCTACCACACAAAAGATAAAGACAAGCTGACCCTTGTGGTCGACATTAATATCGTTGACGTACAAACAGCGCTCAAGCAATTGCTCGATATTTTTGCCGTTGAAGACGTCAACGTCTACGATACTGATTTAGAAACGGTCATTCGACATGTGTATGCCAAAGATGCGATTCGAGTTTAAATTGCTCAGTATTTTGCTCAAAGATAGTCTGTATTACCCGGGCAGACTGCTCACTGCGTCAAGCACGATTCTTATTCGTTATGGCGTGTTATGCATACTCTATGCATACGTTTTTCGCATCAATAACGGCTCGTTACACAGCATGACATTCGCCAGTGCCGCCTGGAGCATGTTTTTTTATTTTTCATTTTATGTCATGGGATTACATTTAATTGCTGATGAAATCATGCGCGACGTACAATCGGGCACCGTAGAAACTCTTTTGAACAAACCGATTTCGTACTTTGCCTATCGCATATGGTGGCAAATTGGATCTGGACTATACGCATTTTTATTTTCGCTCACCGGCGGCGCGATTATTTTATTTTTTGTTGCCGGCCTGCCAACCACCATGATCACACCGCTGTTTTTTATAACATTTGTGCTCACAACACTTGCATGCATGCTCATCACACTTTTGTTGTACGGTATTGTGGGACTACTCGCGTTTTGGGTACAAGACGTTATGCCATTTGGATGGATTATTAATAAAGCGATCATGGTCTTTGGCGGCTCGTATGTGCCGGTCGCATTTTTTATTCCCATCATGTACAAAATAGCCCGCTATTCGCCATTTGGCGCATCACAATTTATTACACATACAACGTACTCAAGTTGGCGCACAGACTGGTACGCCTGTATCAGTATACAACTATTCTGGATCACAATTCTCGGCACAATTGCATATTGGCTTATTAAACAAGCGACCCAAAAAGTAAGTATTAACGGAGGCTAAATCATGAAAAACGAACTCCGTTTTGCGTTATGCGCGATCAAGAAAAATATTCAAAATAGTGCCGAACTGCGCACAAGCTTTTTGAGCAGTGTTGTCGGCATGACCCTCAACAACGCATCATACGTCATTGTATGGATGTGTTTTGCCCAGTCTGTTGGCAACCTCAACGGCTGGACACCCATTGATATCATTGGCTTGGAAGGCTACACGTGCTTAAGTTTTGGGCTTGTTTTTTCGATTGCTTATGGCATTCGCAATCTTTCTGTGTACGTCATGACCGGATCGTTTGATCGTTTTATTGTCTCGCCAAAAAATTTACTCGTACGTATTGCCACAGCGGCATTTAGCGCAAAAATTGTAGGAGATCTGGTATTTGGCGTCTTCAGCCTGGCGCTTTATGCATACCTCATTCATGCAACTGCTACACAAGTGGTGCTCTTGTTAGCGCTTATTGTACCGTCAACGCTCATTTTCTTTGCCGCCGCACTCATGGCACACTCAGCAAGCTTCTTTTTTGTGCAAGCGCATGCCGTAACCGATGGCCTATTTGAAATGTTTATGACGCCGGCTCTGTTTCATGGCGGTGCATTTCAGGGCCCCATGCGATTCATATTTACGTTTATTATTCCATCGCTTGTGCTCGGTACTTTGCCAGTTGAAATCATTCGCACTCTATCACTCACCAAATGTGCAATCGTGGGTGGAGTCACTTTAGTATGGCTTGTGATCGCCATCAAATTTTTTCACTTTGGACTTAAGCACTATGAAAGCGCAAATTTCATGACATTTGGTAGCTAATTTTTTAGAAACTCCATTGCCATCCACGTTTTTTGATCCATTTGCGTTGGCGCAAGGCTCACGTTTTCAACAAAACCTAAATGGCGATAAAAACCAACTGCTACTGGATTCTCGCGACTAACCATCAGCCATGCACTGCCAACATCTGGGCGTATTTTAAAAATACCACGCGTGAGCTCTCTACCAATACCAGTTCCCTGACGAATTGGATCTATAGCAAGACTGCGCAAAAAAGCACAATGATCTTTCACCTCAAACAACATATAACCAACCGGCACGCCCGCGCGCACTGCATGTACAAAATATTGATCGGGTTTTTGTGCCAAAAATTCTTTGGCTTCTTCATCAAACGAAGCTTGTAAAAAAGCCTCTATCGTTGGATACACTGATGGCACAAACTGCGCCACTACGCCAGGATATGCTTTAAGCCATGTGCTGTAAGCTGTGAAATAAACTCGTGCGTTTTCGTGTAAATCACCAGTAGTAATACGTTCAATCAACACCATTTCGCCCGCTTTGTCTTGAAACTCCCAACGCTCGACAGCATGAGGTTTTAACATGCACAACAACACCAACGCACTCAGCAAAGCACCAGCGAATACAAAAAAATATTTTTTATTCATATTTTTGGTTATTAAATTTTAAAAATCTCAAAAAGCTATACATACGCAACAGAAAATTTTTTACGAATGTCGCGCAATACCAATTATAGACACAACATCTTTTTCTGGCCCATAATACCAGAAGATTCTATACACACCAGGTGTTTTTTGCTGCGCGTATACCTCGAAGACCTTTTCACCGCGCGGACCTTTAAGGCTTTTGAATTCATGTGAATTAAGTAAGAAAAAAAGAGAAATAATTTTTTCATAAACTTATACACAATCCAATCGCTTCATCAATCGACGTGCCCCATACGCGCCAATAGCAATATTAAACAGCCAGAGCACGCCAATGCTGGTCCAAAATGGTAAATAGCCGGCTTGGCCCAAAAACACGACGCGCACCGCTTCCATGGCATACAAAAGTGGATTGCACAGAGAAATATATGCAAGAACCGGCGAAATTTTGAGCATCGTGTACCAGGAAAATTGCGAGCCGCCGAAAAACCACAATGGAAACAAAAAGCGTATCGAAATATTGTCAATCGAGTGCATATCTTTCACACGACTTGTGATAAACAAACTCAGCGCTGCGCCAAAAAAACTTGCGCTGATCATGAGTATCACAAATGGTATGAGCGCAATGTGCGAAAAGACTAATGTTTTCCAAAAAATGATTTTAAGCAAAGGAATCACACACAGCGCTGGAATCAATGCACGCACGGCATAAAAAATCGCTTGTTTAAGAAAAAACCAGCGCGCAGGAATGGGTAATGAAAGATAATATTGTGTTGTGTTATTGCCCTCAAGATCTGCAATAAATTGCACCGACACGCCCCAACAATCCCAAAATATACTACTGATAATTGAACCGATTCCCATAAAGAGACCAAATGACGCGCTCATACCAATCTGTGGCCAAACATAGGTTGCAATCACAACCGAGCAAAAAACCCAAGTCATCTTGTTGATAACATCATCAACAAACGAATACCGTACAAATTTAAAAATATCGGTTTTGAGTAATTGATACATCGTTTTTAAAAGAATTTTGGACTGCATAAAATCACCTACTGTGCTTCTTCTTTAAGTAATTGAATAAACACATCTTCAAGCGACGATTTTTTATACGCCGCTTTTAATCCAGCCGGCGTATCAATCAAGCGCATCTGGCCGTGCTCAAGCACGCAAACACGATCGGCCAAATATTCTGCTTCGTCTAAATAATGCGTTGTTAAAATAATCGTAACGCCCTGCTCTTTGAGCCCACGAATCACGTCCCACAACTGATGGCGAATATGCGGATCTAAGCCAACGGTTGGTTCATCAAGAATGAGCAGTTTTGGATTGTGCATAAGCGCACGCGCCAACAACACACGGCGTGCATAGCCACCAGAAAGCATGTCAGGTTTAGCGGTGCGATATTTTTGCAAACCATATTGTTGCAAAATGTGCTCAAGCTGTTGTTCAATACTGTACTGCGAAAGCCCCATGTAACGACCGGCTAAGCGTAAATTTTGCTCTACCGTTAAATCGTTATCCAAATTTATTTTTTGCGGACAATACCCCATTGCACGCCGATAGGCGCACAAGTGTTTGTAAATAGATTTACCCTCAAAAAGAATGTCGCCACTTGATGGTGGATAAATCGATGCGATGAGCGACGAAAGGGTTGTTTTGCCGGCACCATTTGCACCAAGCAAACCAATAATTTCACCACGTTTAATGGAGAAACTAATATCGTTAATAACAAGTTTTCTGTGCTTGTCTGAAACACGAATTTTGCTAACGTGTTCAACAGATAACAAAATAGAATGCATGAGAAATACCCCGAAAATTAAATTTTATACAAAAATATTTTGCAAGCTCGCCCTTCTTCGTTCAAGTTTCGAAGAACGCGCCAAAGGACTTCGGGGCACAATGGAGGAGATCTAATGCCCCGTCAATGAGTAAATCGAGCAAGAAAAATAATTTCTCTGGTCATTTTCATGACGGGCTCCTTTTTGAAAAAAGTAAGATATTTTTTATGTTAACACGATTTATTCGATTTGTCAAAAAATATTAATGTACTAAAACTGCGCGAGAAGTACGTTTAGTCCAGCCTCAAACCATGATCGCTCTTGCCTAAGCGACGTCGCAATTGTAAAACCACACAAAGGGACGCCAAAATAGATAAGTGAAGTACCAACCTTTTGACCAAATGTTATATGTGGCGAATCTGACATAGCCATACAATACGGCATCATACCTGCAGCCAACCATGCGGCAGAAAGCCCCCAAAAAACACAGTCCCAACCAATAGATGATGAAGCCGAAGCCCGATCAAACTCAAAGTATGGCTGATAGCCGAAAGTACGCGATATTGCTAGGTTCTGTTGAGTTTTTAAAAAGCGCTGAAATTTAGGTATGATAACGCCGAA
>CAYSPS010000030.1:0-867 GCA_964432975.1 uncultured Pseudomonadota bacterium
TTGCGCTATTTTGTGATCAATCTCTTCTTGCTCGTTAGATCGAGTTCGCGTTAATCATAACAAAAATATTCCCTAGCCGTTCGGTCCGAGTGCCCCGGCACTTCAATTAAACAAATAAAATCAAACGAACTATCTTTGAGAAGTGACGGGTGTATTGAGAACGTCGGGGAGCACTTCGATACGATTTCGAAGACGAAATCACTCAGTGAGAACGGAATAATATAAGTTGTTAATTACGATTGGATTATGCGAGTTCTATATAGAATATCAAAAAACAAGCATTTTATTGCCCTCAAAACCCTAAAAATGTGACATTATCAGGCGCTTATGCCATACTAATAACAGTAACTATCGACAAAAAAGCCTATTTTTATTATACTAATAGAAAATAGCGGGTAATGATTTATTCGTTACTTGTATTCTTGGAGTAGGATATTATATGAAACCAAATTTTTTAAAAAACAAAAAAAGCTTTTTTGGCAGCGGGCCCAAGGGTCTAGTTATCTTTGTTACTATCTTTGTTGTCGGCATTGCGCTGCTTTCAAGCTTAACGGAAGTCTCACAAAACATTGTCCACTTGTCTACGACCGAATTTCTTGAAAACGTCGAACAGGGCAAAATTTCTTCAGTCGTACTTTCAGGTCAAGACGTCTTTGGCAAGCTCAAAGAAGGTGATCAAAAATTCCAGGCGCGCATTCCCCATGTGGATAGCCAATTTTTAGATAATTTGCGCAAACATGGCGTCAAGGGTGATGTTGCAAGCACCTCAAGTTCGTTTGGGTCACTTTCATACTTGCTTGGTCTGCTCTTGCCGATCATCGCCGTCATACTCTTATTTGCGCTGTATCGCCTTTTTAAGGGTTCAAG
>CAYSPS010000030.1:877-8518 GCA_964432975.1 uncultured Pseudomonadota bacterium
TCACAAAGTTCTGGAGCCGGTGGTATTTTTGGTTTTGTCAAAAGCCGCGCAAAACTCTCTTTGCCATCAATGGTCAAAGAACGTTTTTCAGATGTTGCAGGCGCTTATGAAGCTAAAGAAGAATTACGCGATATTATCGATTTTTTGAAAAACCCAGAAAAATACCGTCGTATGGGTGCAAAAATCCCACGCGGTATTTTGCTTATCGGTGAACCTGGCAGCGGAAAAACACTTCTGGCGCGTGCGGTAGCTGGCGAAGCTGGTGTACCATTTTTTAGCATTACTGGGTCAGATTTTATTGAAGTTTTTGTTGGCGTTGGCGCAGCACGCGTACGTGATTTATTTGAACAAGCACGTAAAAATGCACCCTGCATTATTTTCATTGATGAAATAGATGCCATTGGTCGCCATCGCGGCAGTGGATTGGGTGGCGGACATGATGAACGCGAACAAACACTCAACCAATTGCTCACGGAACTTGACGGCTTTGATGCTTCACCAGCACCCGTAGTCATCATGGCAGCGACAAATATCCCTGAAGTGCTTGATAAAGCACTGTTACGCCCGGGTAGATTTGACCGTCAGGTCGAAATCCCGTTGCCTGAACTCAAAGAACGTGAAGACATCTTGCGCATTCACGCACGTAATAAAAAGTTTGCCGAAAATGCCGATCTACACCAAATTGCAACCGACACGGCTGGCTTCACCGGCGCAGACTTAGCGAATCTGATCAACATTGCTGCTATCGCCGCTTCAAAAGACAGTCGCTCTGTTATTGAACAAGATGATTTACTCAAAGCAATGAAAAAAGTACGTGACGCAAAAGAAACGACACAGCATGTTCCATCACTTTTACCAAAAGGCAGTGGCCAAGCTCGTCTGTTTATGCCTGCGCAAATTAAATTTAAGTTCTCTGACGTTGCAGGCCTACCAGAAGCTAAAGAGGAACTGGAAGATATTGTCACCTATTTGCGCGAACCTGAAAAATTCTTGCGTGCCGGCGCACGCGTCCCACATGGCATACTGCTTACTGGTGATCCAGGCAATGGTAAAACGTTATTAGCAAAAGCAATTGCTGGTGAAGCAAAATGTCCATTTTTCAGCGCAAGCGGTTCGGAGTTTATTGAACAATTTGTTGGCGTTGGTGCTGCACGCGTACGTGAATTATTTGCTAATGCGCGCAAACACGCACCATGCATCATATTTATTGATGAAATTGACTCACTCGGCATGAAACGCCACACTGGTGATGGGGGCACATCTGAATATACGCAAACACTTAATCAACTGCTTACCGAAATGGATGGTTTTGAAACAAGCGAACGCCCAATTATTGTCATCGGTGCAACCAATCGCCCTGATTTACTTGATTCTGCGCTCTTGCGTCCTGGACGCTTTGACCGCCAAGTACATGTGCCATACCCATCTATTGAAGTTCGCGAAGCAATTCTTAAAATACATGCACGCAACAAAAAGCTCGATGCAAGCGTAAGCCTGCAAAAAATTGCACGCGGAACACCGGGCTTTTCTGGCGCACAACTTGCAAACTTAGTAAATGAAGCTGCACTTCACGCGGTCAATCAAGGTCGCGATACAATAAATATGGCAGACTTTGAAGAAGCGCGCGACAAAGTTCTGTTGGGCAAACAACAAAAAACGATCAAACAAACAAAAGAAGATCTTGCCATGACGGCATATCATGAATCGGGTCACGCACTCGTGAACGTGCTATTGCCTGAGCACACCGATCCACTTCACAAACTTACGATTTTGCCACGTGGTGGGGCTCTAGGAGTTACACATTCGCTGCCAGAACGCGACAAATACACCATAACAAAAGATCAAATGGTTGCGCAAATTAAGCTTGCTTACAACCGGTGCAGCGAATGACTTTGCACGTGCAAGCGCTATCGCGCGCAAAATGGTATGCACCTACGGCATGTCGGACTTGGGAACCGTCGTCTACGGTCAATCATATTATGATTTTCAACCATCAGAAAAAACACGTGCACAAATCGACGAAGAAGTACAAAAAATCTTGAATGCCGCATACGATGACACCAAAAAACTTTTGCAAAAAAATCGCAAACAACTTGATGTACTTGCCACAACATTACTTGAAAAAGAAACGTTGTATGCTCATGAAGTATATGAACTTCTTGGCATCACACCGCGCGAAGATCATCGTTTGACGGAAACACCAAAGGACCAGACACCAACTGACACAACCTCAGAGCCGGAACCGGGTGAGCCACGCCTGAAGGATGCCTGATCCTTTTTTACTTTAATTTGCTAAAAATCGCGCCAACATCTGCATCCACTTATTTTGTTGCGCAAACGGCGCTTGTGGGTACGATGTATGCATGCGATTTTCTGGGAAGTAAATGGAAAGTCCAGTTGCCCCTGGCAAATTCTTGCCCACCACATTAGCAAATATCACCTGCGGAAGCAAAGCCAGCACTTGTTGAACGCCAGCACGTACACCTGCCACAGCATCTTGATGCGCATTCACGCTAAACTGCCCAATAGTACTCAGTATATTTTGGCACACGTGCCCAAGATCAACATATGATGGTTCATCAAAATGCGTACACATGCGTTTTGACCGACACTGTGCAAGTGTGCGCTTGACGCTGTGATTAATCTGAAAATCTAAACATGTCGTCAGTTGCGCACCAACATCGTTTACCGCACGTTCTAATACAGGCAAAGCATCCAGGTTAATTGCTGAAAGTGTATAATCGTGTGTAATACGAGAATAAACTTTTTGATATGAAGCAACGATATGGCTTGACAACTCTGCTGGTGTCAATGCACGTTCAGCAAATGGCGCAAGTATATGTTTATAATTCCAACCAGCGCCAAGTTCAACTTCTTGCGAACCAACCATGTAATGTGCGTATGGCTGCAATAATGTACCAACCTCAAGCATCTGCATCATACATGCATCAAGTCCAATAATATCAAGTTTGCCACCACGCTTTTTACAAATTTCCTGAAGTGCATGCATAATTTTTTGATTCGAGAGATATGAGTGATATGTTTCATCAAAACAAATCGCGCGCAAGCCCTGATCAATACTATCAACAAATGCATCACTGCGATTAAGCTCAAGCATCATATTGACAGGATTGAGACGGAAGTGCTCATTAATACACAATACGCGCGAGCGCAAAGGATCTAAGCAGCCCGTACCGTGATTCCAAAAGATGAGCGCAACATGTCGTGCGGGAAAGCGATCAATTGCATCACTGCAAAAATCAATAAGCGTTTGCGCACTGCCAGAATCAAGTTTTTGCCCAGCAGCAACTTGATCTTGATTTAATAAAAGTGCCTTATTTTGCTCAATTAAATAACGTTGCGTCTTTTTTTGCGCACCAGGCTCTTGTAGTTGAACTACAATTTTCACTTGCTCATTAGATCCAAGTGAAGCCATTTGTTTAATATTGCTCCAGGCAAAGTAATGTAAATTATTATCCGCAGCCATGTAAACTATAAAAAGCCATGGCACTTTTTGCTCAGCGCGCATGGAAGCCGGTGGTGTGGTACAATCCACAGCAACCTCACTTTGCTCAACACGCGTAGGAGCCAGTGGTGTGGCGCAATCAACAACAACTTCATCTTGCTCAACGCGCGTAAAGGCCAGTGGCGTGACATAATCCACAACCACCTCATCCGGCGCCCAGCCATCACCAAAAATTTTTGTCTGAAAAATGATAATCGTCACTAATACCCTGAGACACAACTTCCCCATATGCCCCCCTTATATTGAGCTCTGCTTCAGGGTAAAAAAGATGATAAAAATTTTTCAATAATTTCTTGGAGCGCAGTTAATCAACAAACAAAAATATAAGTGCGTACGTCAAGCCAAATGTAAGTTGAAAATCAAGACAGAGAAAAATATGAGGAACTGCGAATACACAGATAAGAAAAATCAAATTTAATAGTTGTATAGGTTGAACAGTCACGCGCATCAGATGACAAACCTGCATGCCCACAAGGGCCCAAACCGCTCGTACAAATGGTATACTGCACCAAGTCAACGCGGCATAGGCGCACAACACAAAAATAAGTATCAATGAGCGTATGCGAAATGGTACTCGCAGCACACGCAAAAACCATGTAAACAAGAAAAAAATCAAAAGTAAGTGAATACCTGAACGCACAAGATAATAGGATAAGCCCCAGCGCTGAAAAAGACCGTGAATCATTTGATCATATACCTTGCACCCAAGAAACATGGGTGCAAAAAGAGCATATGACGTTGGCGACAATGCGTCGCGCACCGCCTGTTGAAGCATATATTTTTTCTGATGCCACCAACGCGCCAAAGAAAAAGACGGCCTATGAAGCAACTTAACTTTTTTTACAAGATAAGAAATCCCACTTAAGCCCTTGCTCATCAATCGTAAGCGCACGTCTTGTGCAGAAATAGTAACGCACTGAAGTTTTTTAATATACACCCGATCATCAACTTGACCACAAAAACGTGTTGGACGATATAAAAGCAAATAATCATGTGCTTTTTGCCAAGAGCTTGTTTTGTCACGACGCACATGTAGTACATGTAATGTGAGCTTACTGAGTCGATCATTTACTGGCACTTTGTCAGTGATAGTTGCAAGAACATCAGCTGGCGCTAACGCGTACCACGAGACTCTCTGCCCATATGCGTAATCGCGCGATTGGTAGCACACAAAACCAAAAAAACTTCCCGAAAGAATAAACAAAAAAGACAGCCAAGAAAAAAATCGTATATAAACACATATGCAGAGCACCACCAAAAAACAAAAAACTACACATAAAAGCATTCCAACTGGCAAATTTAAAAAGCTTGCAGTAAGCCCACTGATAAAACCAAAACTTAAAAACCCAATATTGTGCCCAAGAATGCTCACAAACACATGACGCCGTTCATACAAAACTCTTTATAGAAAACAAGAACCACCCTATAGTTATGTATTACATAATATCGCATGGCACAGTTTTTTCTAGAATCGATAGGAGCTCATGAGTCTAAAAACCCCTGTTTACAAAACGGTCCTTGAAAATGGGCTTACCATTTTATCGTTTGAGATGCAAAACATTCCCAAGGTCTCTACACAATTATGGTATAACGTTGGTTCAAAGCACGAACAACCAGGACAATACGGCATTGCACATGTGCTTGAGCACATGTGCTTTAAAGGAACTAAAAAACTTTCAGAACTTGATATTAATACTATTCTTGCCGATTGCATGCACAACTGCAAATTCAAACCAGAGTTGCTCAACTCAGAATTACACGCAATTATGCAAGAACTCAAAATGTATCAAGATAATTATCAAGAACATATGATTGATGAGCTTTTACAAGTCATTTTTATTGATCATGCATACCAACACCCAATTATTGGCAAAAAGACAGATATTTGTGCAGTAACTTCAGCAACACTTCATGACTTTTATCATACGTATTATGCACCAAACAATGCAACGCTCGTTGTTGTAGGCCCACTAAAACACAGTGAAATTGTACGTCAAGCAAATACACATTTTGGAAAATTTGTATCGCAAAAAATTCCAGTGCATAATCCCCGTGAACTTGAACCAAATTTTATAGCAAAAAACATTGTGCTTGAACGTGATGTACAACAACCGTTACTTTCCTGTGCATTTATCACACCTGGCATTGCACACAAAGTAGATTACACCCTTGACCTTATCTCATGGCTCATGGGCTCAGGACGCGGAAGTAGACTCTACAAGGAACTCGTTGAAGAAAAAAAACTCGCCACTTATATTGATACGGTAAACTACGATCTTTTTGAAAATACCTGCACACTTATTAATATCCAACCCCAAAAAAATGTTGATCTACACGATATTATTAATAAAACCAAAGCAATCTTTGCACATACGCTCACTGGCTCATACACCGCTCAAGAATATGCGCGTGCACAAGCAAAAGTAAAGGCAGATTTTATTTCATTTTTTGAACACACACAAAAAATTGCGTACGCAATTGGCAAATCATACCTCGCCACTGGAGATCATCATTGTTTTACACGTTATTTAGAACACAAGCCCCAAGAGATCAAAAAGCAAATTGCCCAGATACATGAACACTATTTACGCCCAGAATTTATGCACACGGCTGCCACCATACCAATGAATAATAAACAAAAAAAGCTATGGTGCAGCGTGCAAGAAAAAATTGATCAACAAGACCAGTGTATTTTGCAAACAAAAAAGCGCTCAACGCACCTTGAAACAATTCAACATGCCAAACAAATAACACCAAAAAAACCGGAGAAGTTTGATATTCCACGACCACAGATTTTCACATTAAAAAATGGTCTTCAGGTAATGTATGTACATGATGAACAATTACCCAAAATCGAACTTATTTTAGAATTAAAAGCTGACAATCTTTATGAACCAAAAAATAAAGAGGGTTTGCATAACTTTGTAAGCCAAGCCATAACACAAGGAACAAAAAAATATCCGGGGCAACGTTTTGCTGATTTTATCGAATCGCGCGGTATGAATTTGTCATGTTCGCCAGGATTTGTATCACTGAGCATGCTTAATGATGTGTGTGCAGATGGGCTCCACGTCTTAACGGATATGCTTACCCATGCAAGTTTCCTACCAAAAGAAATTAAAAAAGTTCGCGCACATATCAACGCCAATATCGCAGAATATTGGGACGACCCATACCAATTTTGTAACGCACTCGTGCGCACACATATTTATGGGCAACACGCGTATGGTAAAATCGCGTTGGGCACAAAAAAAACCATTAAAAATATCACCGGACGCGATATAAAAGAATGTTATCACCACTATTTTTCACCCGATGGCGCACGGCTTGCTCTTGTCGGTAATTTATCACATATAAATATCCGCAATCTTCTTGAAGAAACGATCGGAACATGGCAAGGACCGAAAATTGATGATTTGACGTATCCAAAAATAAAGCCTGTCAAACCTCACACGATTAATCATCCGCTTCATCGCGATCAAATTGTTCTTGCCTATGCCGGACTTTCCATTGAGCGCAAACATCCAGATTATGATGCGTTACTTTTATTTGATCAAATATTTGGTGGCGGCGTTTTGGGAAGCATGAGTTCACGCCTTTTTCAAATTCGCGAACAAACAGGCCTTTTTTATACAATAGCTGGTTCAGTGCTTGTACACGCAAGCAAACAGCCAGGACTCTCGCTTGTTAAAACGCTTGTTTCAAAAGATCGCCTCAAAGAGGCAGAAAAAGCTCTCGTAGAGTGCATAATAACAGCTCCAAAAAACATCAGTGAAGAAGAGCTAAAACAAGCAAAAAATGCCATTATTAACGCACTGCCTGATAATTTTGAAACGTACAAAAAAACAGCAGCAACATTTTTGTATGCCAAGCGTTTTAATCTGCCAGAAAATTATTTCGATCAACGTGCACAACAACTAGAAAAAATCACGCCAGCACACGTACAGCAAGCTGCTGCACGTGTGCTGGATATAAATAAAATGATTTGCGTACGTATCGGACGCGTTGTATAACGCGCAAGTGTAAGCAATTATCAGAATTTTCTCAACTATTGCTTTTATTATTGTCATAGCAACGTGATAATGTCATAGCGCCAGCAACATGAAAATGTCATA
>CAYSPS010000031.1:0-8221 GCA_964432975.1 uncultured Pseudomonadota bacterium
TATTTTGTTTAACTCTTATGTCGAGTTCGCGTTATCTTAGTGAGCAGATGATTAGAGAAAGGGAAACAAGTGATACGTCGGGTTCTTCATCCTCGAGCAGCTCCGGTCGATGAGGTAGCTTTTACTCAACAAATGTTGCACCGGCCAAAAAGTGCACATGCAGATGGTACACGCGCTGGCCGGCGTCGGGCCCGTTGCTGATCACGAGTCTGAACGGTGCGTTATTAAGATCTTTGGATAATTTTTGTGCAGCCGTAAAAATATGCGTGCCGAGCGCACGAGTCTTTTCTGTTAATTCACGCATGTCTGCAATATGTTCTTTGGGAATAATAAGATAGTGAATTGGCGCTTTTGGATTGATATCTTTGATAACAATTAATTCTTGAGTTTCAAGAATTTTTGTTGATGGAATTTGCCCAGCGATAATTTTACAAAAAATACAATCCATTATAAGCTCCGCTTATTTATTTTGCCATCGCTTGTTCGCGTAATGTTGGCGACATTTTTTCTATAGCATAGCGTAATGCCGTTCGCGGCATTTGAGATTTATGTTTTATGACATAATCAAAAACTTCTTGCTGATATACTTTGCTTGCTTCTTTTAGGAGCCAGCCATAGCCTTTTTGTACCATGTCATCTTGATCCAGAAGAAGCATATCGGTGATTTCAAAAATATTGTTTAAGAATAAGCCCTTTCTGGCGGGAAGAATGAGTGTGACAGCCGCTGCACGTTTGACCCATCGATTCGACGACTTGGTCCATTTTTTAAGTTGCTTAACATATGTTGGGTATTTTTGCATAAATGAGCCGACTGCGTGGTTGCACAAATGATCACACTTTGCCCACGTATCAATATATTTGTTTAGCCAGTGCTCGAAAGTGATGAAATCTTCTGGAGTAAATTGTTCATGAATACGCTCAGCCCAATCACCAGCTATCCAGGCTTCTTCGCCAAATCCAGACACAAGCAATTGTTCGCATAAGTCAAAAATTTCTTGCTTGTTCAGTGTTTTGACTTCAGAGAAATATTCTTTGGCTATGCGGTTCACAACGGCAGTTTTAACGCCATAAAACACGACTTGTTCTTTGAAAAATTTTTGAACGCTGTTTTTTACGTTTTCATCAGCGTGAGACATCAAATCCGCTCGAATGGCGGTTATTAATTCATTCATGTTTTTAAAACCGTTCTACTTTTACCCATAGAAAACCAAGCGACAGCTCCCCGAGGGGCAACGATTGGCGCGAGTTTTTCGTAGCTTAGCATTTCTTCGAAGTTATTCCTGCCTAAGCGAAAGAGAGTGCCAGGGATCGGACTCGAACCGATACAGTATTGCTACCGCAGGCTCCTGAAGCCTGTGCGTCTACCAATTTCGCCACCCTGGCTTTCTGCCATTATCCTATCACGATTAGGTCGACCTGGCGAGCAATAGCCGTTTTGTTTAAGTTTTTATTTTTTATCGATCGTTTCGTCAAGCCAATCAAAAATTTGTTGATTTGATCGTTCTGGAGCGCCGATTTGGCAGTGCAAATCCGCGCCTTCTTGCGCGCTAAATAACATAAATGTCTTGGGGCAGATAAGTGCTTCGTAAAGCATTTTTGCTTGTCCCGAAAGATCAGCGCCCTCATTTTCTGAATCGCACACAAGTGTTGGGCACGTAATTTTATCCGCACGCCCTTGAAGCGTCATTTCAGCAAATTTCAAGAAATATTCATGGGGCGTTGCGACTTTAAAAACATACATGCCATGTTTGACCGCCCAACGATAATAAAGACTTTTTTGCATAATATTGCTGATCATTTCATCTGCTGTTTGAGATTTATTTTTAAGAAAATCAACAAATGCTTGGCGTGTTGCAAATTTTGCAATCTTGGCAACATTAACGATTGGGTCAAATACGCCGCCATTGGCGATAAGAGCTGTTAATCGATGATCTTCGCTTGCGCCGCGTGGTGCTAAATAGCCGCCCAAGCTTATGCCATACAGGCACAATTTGTTTTTATCTACTTCTGGTAAGCTCAGCGCATAATTTACAACGGGTGTGATCACCTTTTCCCAGTCGGCACGAAATGTCAAACGTTGTACATTAATCACGCGGCCCTGGCCGGGTCCTTCGAATGTAACAACATTGTAGCCGCGCGCGAGTGCAGCGCAGGCATACAAATACAAACCTTCTTGAGTTCCGTCATAGCCGGTTTGTATAATCAACGTTTTGCGTGGTGTTTGACTTGCATCAACGCGATAAAAATAACCAGGCAATGTTGTTTTTTCATAGGGAATCTCCACCGGCTTGACGAGCAAATTTCCCAATTCAAGTGCTTGTACAAAACAATCATGATGCTTTTGCCATGTTTTGATAACGCGCGTATCAGGTGCGCCACAGCTTAAAAAGAGTTGTGCTGTGCCATAATAATTACTTGCGCGCAAAAACGCTTCATGTGCACTTTGTTTATGCCCTTTTTCTAGACATTGCTGCGCAAGATATTCTGTTTTTTGTGCAAGTGTACACCAATTGGTATACCAACTTTCGAAATCTTGTTCTTTGATATGACGTGCGGTTACGAGGCATTCGCCCAAATCAGCAGATTTACACGCTGCACGACTTATGGTGCGTACAAGTCGGAGTGAAAAAAACTGGTTATTGAATACGAGTGAAACAGCCGATTTTGGAGCTGCTTGCTGTGGTGCAAACCAGTATGCTATTAACACGATGAGCGTTAAAAGTGCGAGCATGGTACCAAAACTTTTCATGGCTTCCCCAATGATTTTTTGGTGAATTACAAGCTTTGTTTCAAACTAACAAAAAATGCGGAGACTTTCCAAACAAGAACCGTTTGTGAAGAAAATTTGATCAGTGTGTGTATTTTTGCAAAACTTCTTTAAGTCGCAAGCTATACGCCCATTCATTGTCATACCAGCCAAAAACTTTAACAAGGTTACCGTTGGCATGAGTGAGTAAACCATCGACAATAACGGAGTATGGGTTATTGTTAAAGTCGCTTGAGACAAGCGGTTCATGCGTGATATCTAAAATTCCTGCAAGATGCTTTTTTGCTGCATCTGCAAAAGCTGCATTAATTTCTTCTTTTGTCGTTGGTTTTTGTACCATCGCCACAACATCAATAAGTGAAACTTTTGTGAGCGGTATGCGTATGGAATTGCCCACAAATTTCTTTTGTAAATCAGGAAAGATTTTGCCAATAACCTCAGTAGCACCTGTAGAACTTGGAATCATATTTACTGCGGCTGCACGCGATAAGCGTGTTTTTTTGTTTTCAACATCAAGAAGAACCTGTGAATTAGTGTATGCATGAATCGTGGTGAGCGACGCTTGGCTAATGGTATATTTTTGATGCAAAATATGCACCACAGGTGCAAGTGCATTGGTGGTGCAACTGCCCAGAGAAACTATTTTATGCTCAGGTTTGTATTGTTGGTCATTGACACCAGGAATAAGCGTAATATCTTCATCAGTTGCGGGTGCAGTGATCAAAACTTTTTTTGCGCCCGCATCAAGATGCTTTTGCGCCTGTTTGCGTTGAGTAAATTTGCCGGTGGCATCGATCACCCAATCAATGTTGAGTTTTTTCCATGGCAATTTTGTTACATCTGTTTCAGTTAAAATCTCAATTTCTAATCCATTGGCACTCAATGTGCCATTGGCATAACTGACGTTACCGTGGTAAGCGCCCATAAGCGTGTCGTATTTGACTGAGTATACGAGATTTTTCGGGTCAGCTGGTCCAAGATTGATAGCAACAAACTCAATATCTTTGGGCGTCCCATTTACCAAAAAGGTACGCAAAAAATTTCTTCCGATACGACCAAAGCCATTGAGTGCAATGCGTACCATATATTTCTCTCCAACTTATTTTTTGTTTATAATTTCTCAAATAATTTTTTTAAATTCTTGCAATGCAAACACAAGCCGTTTGAGCGATTCTTTTTTGCCCAAAATTTCCATGCTGTGAAATAAGCTTGGTCCTTGCGTATTGCCGGTGATTGCAATGCGTAGCGGTTGCAATAATTTTCCGGCGCTCAATCCCAGCTCTTGTGCATACATGCGCAATTCGTGCTCGAGCGCTCCTGCGTCAAATTTTTCGAGTTTTTGATATTTTTGAACAAGCATCTCAAGCGCAGTCGCATTTGTAGCGCTATACGCTTTTTTAACCATATCCTGGTCAAACTTTGTTGGCGCTTTAAAGAAAAATTCATTTAAATCAGCAAATTCTGGCAACACAATCGCACGATCTTTTGTGAGCTCAATAATGCTCATGACGTATTCGTCAGAAAAAGTTCCCCAGTTTCGTTGTTGTAAAATGGGTTTAACCTTTGCAAGAAGCTCTTTTGTTGGTGTGTGCATGATGTATTGCTGATTGATCCAATTGAGCTTATTGATGTCAAAAACAGCTCCAGATTTGCCGACACGTTCAAAACCGAATTCTTGAATCAATTCTGGTAGAGAGAAAATTTCACGTGTATCACCGGGGTTCCAGCCAAGTAACGCGATAAAATTAATCATCGCTTGCGGTAAATATCCCTTAAGTTGATAGTCTTGGACAGAAACATCGCCTTGGCGTTTACTTAATTTGCTGCGGTCTGGATTAAGAAGCAATGGCAGGTGCGCAAATTCGGGTGCCTGCCAGCCAAAATATTGATAGAGCAATAAATGTTTTGGTGTACTTGGCAACCATTCTTCGCCGCGAATAACATGGCTAATATTCATATAATGATCATCAACCACGGCGGCCAAATGGTAGGTTGGAAATCCGTCTGATTTAACAAGAACTTGGTCATCAAGCACTTTCCATGAAATAGTAACATCGTGTCGTATTAAGTCATGAAAAGTCAGTTCACCTTCAAGCGGCAATTTCATGCGAATGACATAAGGCTCTTTTGCGGCTAATTTTCTTTCTACTTCCTGAGCAGATAACTTGCGGCACTGTCGGTCATAGCCTGTGGGAATATGCATGGCCAATTGTTGTTGGTGTACGCGCTCCAAACGTTCTTTAGAACAAAAACAATAATACGCATGTCCATCGTTGATGAGTTGATACGCATGTTTTTTGTAAAGTTCCAACCGTTGAGATTGGATATATGGTCCACATGGTCCTTCTTTGTTTGGGCCCTCGTCAAACGTGATGCCCGCCCACGCTAAACCATTAATTATAGCTTCAATCGCTCCCGGAGCCTCACGCGTTTGATCAGTATCTTCAATACGCAGCAAAAACTGTCCCCCGTGTTTTTTGGCAAACAAGTAATTATACAAAGCGGTACGCAAGCCGCCGACATGCAAGTAGCCGGTTGGGCTTGGTGCAAAGCGTGTGCGAACAGTTTTCATATGATAATGCTCCTTGGGGCATGATAGAGTGCGCTAACGCCACATGTTTACTTCGTCAAGCGCGCGTGCTTCGTCTGATTCATCAGTAAACGGCAATTCAAGAATAATGGGCACATCTTTCAGTGTATGATGTCTTATAAATCTTTGCAACGCTGTTTGCCCTATATTGCCCGCACCAGGAAAGACGTGTGCATCAATGGCAGAACCACATTCTTTGTGCGTATCCGTTAAATGGATTAATTTTATTTTTTCTGGTGTTAATTCTTGCTCAAGCAGTGCGATAAACTGATCTTGTTCGTATGGTTGTGCAATATTATAGCCAAAGGCGTATGCGTGAGCTGTGTCTATGCAAAACCCGATACGCTCAGGAATATCAATTAAGCGCAAAATATATGCAAGTTCTTTAATATCACCACCGAGCGCACGGTGTGTATGCGCAACATTTTCAAGCAAAATGGTAATATCTGGATATTTTTTCAGTGTAGTATTAATATTGCGCGCGATATTTGCTAAACACGTGGTGCGATCTTTTTGTGCTTGAACGGCACCTGGGTGTATTACAAAAAAATTAAATTGAAGCTGTTGGGCGAGCATTAACTCGCGCTCTAAAAGTGTAGAGATGCTGCCTGCGCAATGAGCACAATTAATCCAATACGACGCATGCAAATACAGTGGTCCAAAATTGGCTCGTGCGTGTAAAAAATGTTTAATATGTGTTTCATGTGGTGCTCGTGCCGTGCCATGATTAGCGTAGAGAATGAATGTTTGAAAAAATGGAACACGCAGGCGATGCGCTTTGTCGATAACGTCAGTGATATGTGAAGTTAATCGAATATGTAATCCGGTTTTGCTACTCACGAATTTCTGGATTCCTTTTTAACATACTGCGCAAATATGCGCGATCAAAATATGGTACAAGTAGCATATAGAATTCATCAAGAAGTAAGTCAAGATTTTTTTGCGATGATCCTTCAAAGCGAGCAGAGACCACAGCCTCAGTATTTGATGGACGAATCATTGCGCAACCATATAAAAATTCTGCACGTATGCCATCGATATTATTCAAGTGTACATCTTGGCGTTGTTCTAGTTGGTGTTTGATACTTTCGACGATAACTCCTTTTTGATCATTGTTACACTCAAGCCGTAACTCAGGTGAACAATAACGTGATGGAAGTGCATTGAAGTGTGCTTGCAAAGGCTGTTGAGTTTTCGCCAAAATTTCAATCAAGCGCATCATTGCGTAAACACCATCGTCAAAACCAAAATAACGATCAGCAAAACAATAATGGCAACTGAGTTCGCCGCCAAACAGTGCCCCACTTTCTCGCATGGTTGCGGTACAAAACCAATGCCACATGGGGTTAAAATTTGTTTGAGGTTCCATTTTTTTATATGTTGTGCAATCGCGTTTGAACATTTAATGTCCGTGACCATTGTGAAAGGGCCATGCTGCTCATGTATCGCTTTGCAAAAAATTGCAGATAATTCTTCACCGCGTACCAAATCGCCACCTTCTGTCACGGCTGCAACACGATCGCCATCGCCATCGAAGCCAATGCCGAAGAAATCGGGATGTTGTACAACAAATTCCTTAAGCTCTTGCATATTTTTTTCTTTTGTTGGATCTGCCTCATGTGCAGGAAATGCCCCATCAATAGTGGCATAGAATAATTTTGCTTGTTGCCAACCCATGACGTGTACAAGCATAGGAATTACGCTTGCGGTTGCACCATGTGCACAATCGATCGCGACTTTAAGCGGGATGTTTTGTAAATGCTGAAATTGATGTGCAAGAATATTAACATATGTTGGAATTATATTTTGTTGGGCATATAGACCACGCTTTGTTTTAGTTGGTAAGTGGGTCTGATTAAAAAATAGATTTTTGATGAGTGTGATATCATGATCAACGACATTTTTTTTGTTAAGTACCATTTTGAGGCCATTGTGCGTTTTGGGATTGTGAGAAGCGGTGATCATGATGCCGGCTTGTACATCAAGTGTCTCATTGGCAAAATAAAAAACTGGTGTTGTGCAGAGGCCAATCGACACAACATCGATGCCATTATCAAGAATTGCATTACACACGTGCTCTTTAATGATTGGCGAATGTGTTCTTCCATCCATACCAACAGCCATCGCACGCAATTCTGGGCACTTTTGCTTGAAATGGTGTACAATTGCGCATGTAAGTTGATATACGCGATCGATAGTTAGTTCTTGATGCACAATTCCTCGGATGTCGTATTTTTTGAACACACTCGCAAGCATATTTTGTCCTTTAGCCTTTTATCACGACCACTGGTACTAAGCGAACAATTTTTTGGGCGATTCCTAAATTATTTACGATATTTACAACATTGTCGATATCTTTATAAGCAAGCGGCGCTTCTTCGGCCAGACCTCGGTTTGATCGGCATCGCACTAAAATGCCGAGCTCATGAAGCTTTTTGCGCACAACAGATCCTGATGTCAGTTTGGTTGCAGCTATGCGTGATAAGCGCCTTCCTGCGCCATGGCATGTTGAACCAAATGAGAGGTTCATGGCAGTATTTGTTCCTGCAAGTACATATGATGCGGTGCCCATAGTGCCTGGAATTAGTACCGGTTGGCCAGTTTTTTGGTATATCGGTGGCAGTGCTGGATGTCCCGGGCCGAATGCACGTGTTGCACCTTTGCGGTGCACAAGTACGATTTTTTGTTTTCCAGAGATTGTGTGAGATTCGATTTTTCCTATATTGTGTGAAACATCATAGAGTGTTTGAACCATTGTGTGTATGCCAAAAATGCGGTGCATCACTTCGCGCACATGGTGTCCGATGACGTGACGATTTGCCCAGGCAAAATTAGCAGCACAGGCCATAGCGGAAAAATATTGT
>CAYSPS010000032.1:0-7717 GCA_964432975.1 uncultured Pseudomonadota bacterium
TATGGCCGCCAAAAGTTTCATCACAGGGATTGCGAAACATGCCGCACAGTGCGCTTGGCAATAAGGAGATGAATAAAATAAAGTGTTTCACTAGAGCCTCCAAATTTTCTTAAACAAAAAATAAATTGCTTACATTAATTTTATCATAACATAAATTAATGTCAATATTCTTATCTGAAATTATTGTGCATGCATGCGCATTTTATGTACGCTAGGGTTAAGGGTGTTTTTGGATGGGGCTTTTTATGAACAAAAAAATGTTTTTTACGACCATTTTCCTTGTACTGAGCAAAATGTATAATGCCACTGCTGTTTGTCCCATGTGTGCTGTAGCGGTTGGCGCTGGTGTGGGTCTGTCGCGTTGTCTGGGTATCGACGATAGTATTGCCGGCATCTGGATTGGTGGTTTGTTGATGGCGCTTGCGCTATGGGCACTTTCTTGGGCGCGTATGCGTTCCTGGTATACGAACCTGATAGGTGCAGGTATCATTATTAGTTTTTATGCATTCAATGCTACAACATTTGGCATGCTTGTGCGATTACATGCATGTTCATTTGCTGCTGATGCGTGGCAAAAACTTGCGCTTGGTATTTTTGCTGGCAGCGTTGTGTTTTATGGCAGTACGCGGTGGTATGAATGGCTCAAAAAAAGGCACGGTGGGCATGCATATTTCCCATTTCAAAAAATAGTAATGCCACTTGTTGGTTTGCTTATTACCAGTGGTATTGCATATTGGTTAGCGCGATAGGAGGGCGCGATGAAAAACATCCAAGAATTTATTGAAAAAGCACATGAACTCAATAAACAAAATCCGCTTGATTTATCCTGTGATGAAGATTTGAGTATTGCAATCATGAATTTGATTAGTATCGAAGAGCATTTTTTCTTTACGGGTGCCAAAACTGGAAAAACAAGCTATTACGATTTAATTAATGAAGTACGCACCATGCGTAAAGATTTACTCAAAAAATTGATTACAGATTATGAGGGTGAAGTATGGTGTATAGGCAAGCATTTGCTTGCTGCATCTATGCGTTTAATGGAGGTTGGTACAAAACAGTTAACGCTTAAAAATAAGGCTGAAGCGTATCAGCTGTTTAATCAATCGTACACGCTCTATTGCCTCTTTTGGGGTTTGGTCATGAAGGCAATTAAAACTGATGACATCAAACAAATTGATGAACATGCCTTGCACAAAGAAGACACTGAGCACAAGAACGGATTACTTGATTCACTGCGCTCGTTGGTACAGCGTGTCATTAATTGTTGTATAGAGTAGATGTAAAGTATAAAACAAAAAAGAGCGTGATAAAAATATGAAATTCGCCGGTTTATTTGGTTTTTCCATTATGATGGGCACATTGGATGGGTTTAACCCATGTGCGACCGGTGCGTTAATCTTTTTGCTTGGCATGCTCATGGGTTTTACTAATCGAAAGCGCGTCTGCTTGCTTGGCAGTATTTTTATTTTTACATCGGCAATTTTTTATTTTCTTGTCATGACCGTATGGCTGCACACGTTAACATTTCTTTTAAATTATCTTGTCTGGATTCGTATTGTTATTGGGAGCATTGTTATAGCTGCTGGTTTGTATAATTTGTGGCAATTTTTTCGTGTCAAAATACAAAAAACCGAACCGGTACGGCGATATACTCGTGCAGTAAATCGCGTACAGAAAGCGCTCTGGCATGATCGTCTTTGGCCAGCGCTGGTTGGCGTTGTTATGCTTGCGTTAAGCGTGAATCTTTTAGAATTTTTAAGCTCAAGCGGACTTCCCATTTTGTATGTTAATGTGCTTGCGCTACAAAAACTTGCTTATTGGCAAAATTATTTCTTCTTACTTATATACATTATCATGTACATGCTTGATGATATTCTGATTTTTTTGGGGGCCATGCTTGCCTGGCAGGTGACCGGCTCATCTTCAGGTTACGCGCGATATTTGCGCCTTTTTGGCGGCATTATGATGATTGTTTTTGGTATCGTGTTGATTATTCAACCGACATGGTTGTCGGTGAACTAAAAAAGATGGTCGGGACGGCGAGACTCGAACTCGCAACCCCTCGCTCCCAAAGCGAGTGCGCTACCAATTGCGCCACATCCCGAATTACGTTTAAAATACCCATTTTTGGGCGGATTGACAAGATTTTTCTACTGCCGGTCAGCTGAGCTATGAGTAAAACACATTTTTTGCTGGGGTGAGTGGTGGGGGTCGAACCCACGACATTCAGAGCCACAGTCTGACGCTCTACCAACTGAGCTACACTCACCATCAATTGCAATGTTAGTATAGGGCTTTTTAATTTATTTTACCAGTTTGCATCAGGATTATTGATATATTCTTCTTCGGTATCAGTTTTATGTTGGGGCTACTTTGTATAATGATAAAGTTTCACTAGAACCACTTATTAAGGTTCAGGCGGGGATTCGTGAGCTTTACATCGTTGGGTTAACAGCATTGCCGATCAATCAATTTAAAGGTAAACCAACTAAATGGGGATTTGGGAATGTATCAATAGCCAAAAACATGCATGGCTGGTACCAGGATATAAGCTATACATTATCACAAATGATAAGCTTGAAATGGCATCGGTTTTAGTAACGCCCGCAAATTTCTCCGATGTTAAAGCGTTAGAAAAACAAAATTTATTAAATCAATTCACGGGACTCTCATTGGTGACAAGGGATACATCGCTACAGAGTCAGTTCACCTCAATTTGCTTGTATCTGGCATTAGGCTGCCCCTATTTGAACAAGTATTATGGCAATTTGTTGAGTAAAAGACGGCGCATAGAAAGAGTATTTGCGTATCTGAAACGGTCATTGACAGCCATTCGCAGATTTGCGCGCACGTCAGGAAGTTTTATAGCACATGTGTTGGCCGCAGTTATTGCATATATCATGCGATTTACTGCTGAAGATCGACTTGCTTTCATCATTTGTTAATTTTACAATTCACTCCATGCCAACCTTCTTGCACAATAAAGTAAAGTGAACGCGGGCTGCTTCCTTTACTTTATTGTGTTTCGCATCTGAACTTAGGCATTGGACATAAACCAAAATTTCGATAAATATTAAGAATGTATATTTTAAGAGTTTCTCAAAGAAGGTAGCCTGAGGGTATGAAAAAAATGATTAAAAAAAGGGGTTGTTTTTGCTACTTAATTGTATTGCCAATAAGCATGAATCCAAGCGTAAATTATGAAGATTTAATAAAAAAATTTTTAAAAACTTATACTGAGTCTTATCAAGACGTTTTTGCCCAAGGTCGCGTAATCCTTAAGGGTTCAAATAGATGTGACATCCGATATGATCTAATACAGCCAATATTAAATTTATATAAAACAAAACCATTTTTTTCTTTATTGGATATTGGAGCTGCAGAGGGGTACTTTTCTTTTCGAGTGGCATCTGAATACAAAAATGCAAGTTGTGTAATGATTGACAGTTACCAACAAAAAAATGGGCTCTCTTCGCTCGCAAAAATTCTCGATATCTACAAGTTAAACAGCGATTTACAAAATGTATTTTTTTTAAATTATCATCTTACAATTAAGGGCATAGCGCAATTGGCAACGCTCGAACATTTTAACATAGTATTAGCATTCTTAGTTTTACACCAAATGGCAGCACGGGAACCCCAAAGAAAAGAGTTTGTGTTTAAAGCTTTACAGGAATTATTTAAACTCGGAGATAATGTCATCATTGAAAGTTCGACAGACATAGCTCCAGACATAATTACAATCATTGAAACCTTTATCAAAAATCCAAATCACCAATATAATTGCCATTATATTGGTGAACTTCCACGTCTATATAACAACATAAGAGCGATGGGAAGATTTTATTGGTTTAGCCAAAAAGAAACCCAGTCAACAAGTCCATTAAAAAAATCAACTTATAAACTTTTTAATGGGGCTATAGGTTATGAATAATAGCTCATCACCATATTCTTTATGATCTGAATATCCAAGGCTTTTAAGGGGAGGAATGGCGTAATTTCTGGTTTCCATCTTCGTTAAAACTCCGGCGGACAAGCCGAAGAATTTCGCGCGATACACAGATCTAAAGGCCGGTGTACGCTTTGTTGGCATATTAATGTCGTAAGTAATGATGATAAGAAACGCAATGATATTGATTGTTTTTATATTGGTGCAATAATTCAAGAGAATTTATATCGGCTCTTTTTATTGATCTTATTTTGACTTTATACTTATGGGAATTAGCGAACACAAAATTGAAATAAATCTCATACTCAGATGCTAGTAATGCGGCTGGTTTTTGTGATAAAACGAGTCGATTATCAATTACAGAGCAAAAAGCTTGCCAAAATTCCATCTGGTGTTTTTGCTCAACGATTTCAAATAAATGGCGAATAGCTGTTTGTTGGAAGAGCATGTGGTGGACAACTCCAGAGGTGTTCTCGCGCGCAATCGTGAAATTTGGAATTAGCCTTGTGGCATGCTCAATATAAGTGTTGAAGACATCTTTTCTTGTTGCATATAATGCATATCCTCCATCATCAAAAAATGTTACTGGATTTTGAAAAATGGTATCTGCGTCAATGATTAGGACATTTTCAGCTATATTAGGAATAATCAGCGGCGCATATAATTTTAACAATTGTTGGTACAGCCAATCAACACGTGAGTTTTTTCTTTTCATATAGTCCATTGCCATTGCAACATTTCCTTTAAACATTGCAATGGCGATTGCTTTTTGATGAAATGGGTATTGTTGTTCTGGAAACCATTCGGCTTGTTTGGTTAATTCAGAATTAGAAACTACGATAATTCTTCGGAGACGTTTAATATTATCTCTGGCGCCGCGAATTGCTAATTCAAGGGTGATACAATCTTTTTCATGACATGGTATAACTACATCAATTATGGCTGTTCCTTGTAATGTGGTAGAAAAAATCAAAAAAAATATTTTATATTGTTTCATAGACCGTATTTCAGTATGAGGGTAGGTTGGTTTTGTTGATTCTATTATTTAGGTAACGATTATGATTAATTACATATGTATGATTTTTTGTATACAGTTATTTTTTTTGTCTTTTTCAAAGGATCTTGTGCTTTTTCATTCGGGACCGATTAATTTTGGTGATTATCTTTCTCATAAGCTTGTTAATAAGATTATCGGCCGAAAAATAAAAGTGACAGAACAAAAAAAAATTCGCGGTAAAAAATTGTTAGCAATTGGGTCTATTTTGCATTTTGCCAATGATGGCGATGTTGTTTGGGGTTCGGGCATTAATGGTAAGTATTTGAATAAGCACCTGTTTGAAGATTTGGATGTAAGGGCCGTGAGAGGGCCATTAACTAGGCAGTTTTTACTAAAGATGGGGATTAAGTGTCCAGAAATTTATGGCGATCCAGCGCTGTTGCTGCCTATATTTTTTCCTAAGTTTAAAAACAATTGTGTTAAGAAAAATAAATATATTTTTATACCACATCTGCATGAACGTTCATTATTTAAACAAAGTGCAACGGTGGTTTTCCCAACGGAAAATTGGAAGGTGGTTATAACTAAAATGATGGAAAGTGAGTTGGTAATATCAAGTGCACTTCATGGAATCATTGTTGCTGAAGCATATGGCATACCAGCAAGGCTTGTGCGTATTACTGGAATTGAGCCATTATTTAAGTATCAAGATTATTATTATGCAACTGGCAGGTATGATTTTAAATTTGCAACAAATATTGGTGATGCTTTAGTTATGGGTGGTGAGCATCCACCTCAAATTAATATTAAGCGGCTTCTGGACGCTTTTCCTTGGGATTTTTTTAATATGTCTAATTAGCGTTGATGTAATTTTTAAAGTTATAAATATTTGTTGATTTTATCTTTTCTTGCTTCTTTGCGATCTTGAACAGGGTTTTGTTTGTTTCTTTAAAATACTCGGAGTATTTTGAATGGATTGCGATACTAAAGTTTGTAGTTATAGTAAAGGGTTGTTATGAGCAAAAAATTATTGGCCATAGTGTTTTTGGCAAAATCTATACTTTTTAGTTCAATGATATTTGTTAATATGAGAGCTGAAAGTATGATTTATCCTAAAAGAATTTTGCAGAATGATTTCAGGGCTTTTCTTAAATTTTATCATGCTAGACCAATAAAGAACAATGTAGGTGGGTTACGTTCGGTCGGAATGTTTCTTTTATGGTATTTGTTGCGAGAATGTAATCCTGATGTTGTTATAGAAAGTGGCGTTTTTAAAGGGCAAAGCACTTGGTTGATAGAGCAGGCAGTTCCAAATGCTCAGTTGATTTGTATAGATCCTAATTTAAAACGATTGGTTTATAAATCTGTTAAGGCAAAGTATTTTACACAAGATTTTTCTTTGCTTAAGTTTGACTCTTTAGCTCATAAGAAAGTGCTATGCTTTTTTGATGATCATCAAAATGCTTATTTGCGGGTTTTACAAGCGTACAATTTTGGATTTAAATATTTAGTTTTTGATGATAATTATCCTTTTCCTTTTGGCACTTATGAGCATGGACATTTGACTTTACGACATTGCTTTGAAATGGAAGAACACAAAGCAAAGGCTGAGGAATTACGATCATTGATTAAATTTTATTGTATAATGCCACAAATTTTTGAATGCCCGGCCATTGTTGAAGCTGGCCAATGCATGAAAAATGCTGCTATAGAGGACAGGGCCGTTTTAGATTTTCCCGTTATATGGAAAAATTTAAGTTCGATAGATTACGACTTAAGAGATGCTATGATGATTTTTTGGCAAGAAGCGGCTACATATCGATGGATGACTTATATTGAACTTTGATAATTTAGTCACAGGTTATGTTAGTTGTTTTTATACCGAGAAAAGGTGTATGGTAGGGTTGTTAATGGCGCATGAAAGGGCAAATATAATGAGTGTTGCAATTAAAATTTTGTTACTAATTATCTCGACAAATAGCCTCATAGGCAAGCAATACGTCATACATCGCACATTGACAGAACTATCCAGTGTTCATAAAGTCAATAATCGAAATTTACTTAATATTTATGTATTTTTTAGTGAAACACATAGGCGTTTATTTGATCTTTATTTTTTACCTACACTATCAAAAGTCGAGAAAGATTATGCCTTGTTTGTTTATCATGTAGAACAATTGACAAAAGACGGCGCATTTCTTTCGCCGGGCTGGAATCAAACGATGCTTAATAAAAATAAAATAATTATTGAAGCGATACGAGAAAATTACGGAGGCGCTATATTGTATAGTGATATTGATATTCAGTTTTTGCAACCTATAAAAAAGCGCCTATTTTCACTTCTTGATCGAAATGATCTCGTAGTTCAGCAAAATGCGCCTTCAGGAAAATCAACGGTTTGCGCCGGATTTGTTTTTTTACGGTGCAATGAAAAAACCAGCAAGCTTTATCGAACAATCTATCAAGCTATGCTCGCAGATCCTTCACTTCGTGATCAGGTTGCCCTTAATAGGTTTTTAAGAAGTAATCAAACTTCGTTAGTATGGCAATACCTTCCAAACGAGGAATTTTATAATCCACAAAAACTTTGGTCTTTTGGCGACACACTTAATGTTTCTAAATCTATACGAGTTCATCATGCCAATTGGACTTCTGGTGTTGACGAGAAAATTGCTCAGTTTGAATATGTTCGCCAACAATTAAGATATAAGAATTAGAGCGCGTCTGAAAACTCAACTGGCGTTAATCTGAAATTCAAATAGAATAGG
>CAYSPS010000033.1:0-6958 GCA_964432975.1 uncultured Pseudomonadota bacterium
GCATGAATATTAGCGCCGCGGTCAAGAAGAAGTTGCACAACCGCAACATGACCATTTGAAGCTGCACCTCTCAATGCTGCATCTGGACCAAGCGTATCGGGCGCATGAATATGAGCGCCGCGATTAAGAAGAAGTTGCGCATCAGCTGCCAATCTCAACATTGCTTTTCGACTAAGTTCATCAGACGCATGAATATTAGCGCCTTTATCAAGAAGAAGTTTCACAACCGCAACATGACCATTTAAAGCAGCACCTCTCAGTGCTGCATCTGGACCACGCGTATCGGGCGCATGAATATGAGCACCACGATCAAGAAGTGATTGAACTGACGCATGATCACCATTTTTTGCGGCACTAATGAGATCATCATCAATATTTGCTGACAATGCGCAAAAACAGCTGATCAACAAAAATAACTTTTTCATTTCGATAACCCCCAATTAAATAACCGCTAATTTTTAAAGCAAATATTCTTTTGTAATGTAATAATAGAAATTTTAGCACAAAATTTAGCTCTCGTCAAAATTCAGACGGAGAACTTTTTTATTCAAAAACAAAAATTTTGTGCTTGCCGACTTTGACCGTCATGCCAGATTTTGGCGCTATTTGCGCCTTAAAATCAACTACCAGCACTTCATCGATAAGCACCGCGCTCGATTCGATCAAACGCTTGGCTTGTGAAGAACTTTCAAGAGCGCCAAGATATTTAAGTAAATCAACAATCCATAACGTTTTTTCTTTGGGCAGCGCAACTTTTTGCGCTTGACTGTAATCTTTTTGTTCAAACAGCGCTTCAAAATTTTTCTGCGCGGCATCTGCGTCTTTTTGCGACCAAAATTTACTTAAAATTGCATGCGCCAATTGTTTTTTGAGTTCTTTGGGATGCCCTGATTTTTGCAACTGCGCAATATCTTCCTTTGTCTTTCCCAACAATAGTTCGTAATAACGCCACATGAGTACATCAGACAATGACATCATTTTGCCAAACGCCTGCTCAGGAGCATCGGAAAAGGCGATCGTATTGCCATACGATTTTGACATTTTTTGCACACCGTCAAGACCTTCAAGCAATGGCATGGTAATCACCACCTGCGGCTCTTTGCCAAATTGCTCCTGCAAAAAACGCCCACACAACAGATTGAACGTTTGGTCAGTTCCCCCCAATTCAACATCAGCATTAAGCTCAACTGAGTCATATGCTTGCAAAATCGGATACAACATTTCGTGCAAACCGATAGAAACTTTCTCTTGTAAACGCTTTTGAAAATCATCGCGCTCCAAAATACGCGCAACGGTTACTTTTGAACATAAACGAATAAAATCATCGGCCGTTAATTTTTCAAACCACGAGGCATTATACTTAACAACAATTTTTTTGATATCAAGCACACGCCCCACCTGATCAATATATGTTTTAACATGGTGCGCAATTTGCTCTTTAGTTAATGGAGGACGCGTTTTTGAACGACCGGTTGGATCACCGATACGTGCGGTAAAATCACCAATCAAAAAAATAACGGTATGCCCAAGATCTTGAAATTCACGCAATTTAGAAAGCACAACGGCATGCCCAAGATGCAAATCGGTCGATGTTGGATCGATACCAAACTTCACAACAAGTTTTTTACCCGAATCAAGCTTCTTTTTAAAATCTTCTTCAGGTATAACCGCAGCTGTAGCATGCGTTAAAATTTCAAACGGTGTCTGTTTCATAAAAATATCCTACATTATCTCAGGCAAAAAGCGCGTGCACACCCGCAAGAAGCCCATTTTCTATCAACGATAAAATTTTTATGAGCGCAATACGCGATGGATCAATAATCAATACCGCTCCCAATAATGGCACAAGCATGAGAATCAGAAAAGAATTTACGGCACTGCCCCGCTGCTCCTGCTCATACACGTATAAAAGTGCAATCGACATAAGCGCCTGATACGGAATAAACCAAATAGAAAAACCAACGGCAGCACCAAAAATATAACTGTACACTTTGAGCGCAGTTGGCACATATGCTGCCGCTCCAAATACAAATAAACCGGCAACAATGAGAAGTCGAAAAATAATCAAACCGACTAAAAGCGACAGGATTGCAACAGGCTGTGCGCCAGCAACACATGTAATCTTAAATCTACGCCAGGGTGCATGTATATTGCGCCAGTCAATGGGAACAGGTTTGCTGAGACCAATCACTACTTTAAACAATAAATACCCTATGGGAAGTAAAAGCAAACTTAATGGATCGATATGCACAAACGGATTGATCGTCATCATGCCTTGCTCATCGCCCGTATCGTCACCGCATACACGTGCAACCCATGCCTGAAAGGCTCCAGCAATACCTGCGATCATGCAATACGCAAGCACAAGAGCGACGACCGTTTTAAGCGATTCAAGCGTTTCTAAAAGTACCATGAACAGTCCCCAATGTACGACTTTGAGCTCACAATTTTAGTCTAGAAAAAACGAACCAATCGGTCAATTTGCCATCCCTCCTGACTTTTGCCCAAAAAAGAAGTAGATATGCACATGGACAAAAAATATCTAGTTGTCGCCAATTGGAAAATGTACTTATCGCATGCACAAGAATGTGCATGGCTTGATGCACACACACCACAACTCGCTGCGCATGCGCATAAACACAGCATCGTACTGTGCCCATCTTTTGTGTCTCTTGCACAAGCACACACTCACCTTACACATACGCACATTAAACTTGGTGCACAAGAATGCTGCGCTCATGCAACAGGTCCATACACGGGACAAATCAGTGCACAATCACTGCAAGAATGTGGTTGCACATTTTGTATTATTGGACACAGCGAGCAACGTATACGTGAAATACCGTATGATGTTATTGCGCGAACGCATGAGCTTTTTGCGCACAACATTACTCCCATTATTTGCATCAGTGAACCAACAGAACACTTTATCGCATCGGTGCGTAAAATTTTAAAAAACACCAACGCACAGATTATCATCGCATATGAACCGCTTGCGGCAATTGGCACGGGCAACGTCGCGTCTGCCCAACACGTGCATGCAGTGTTACAAAAACTGTCACAAGAACTTGTCCCAGCCAAAAATGTATCTTTGCTCTATGGCGGCAGTATTAACGGGAAAAATTGTGCCGCATTTAAGAAAATACCAGAGCTTGCTGGCTTTTTGATTGGCAAGGCGAGCACCGATATTGATCAATTATGCGCAATCATAACAATTTTATAGCACCCCAACACATTGGCCCAAAGAACGAATGGTTTCAACGAATGGAATGTTAGAAAAAAATGCACAGTGAACAATCACCGATGAAATCGAGCAATACAAAAACAACCCAAGCAAATCCATGCCCGTTGCCAAAAATGGCGCCGCCGCAAATGCCGGATCAAGCCCGACTTTTTTCAAAATAAATGGCAAAACGACCATGCCAATGGAAACGCCGACAGCAAAACTTGTTAGAATCGCTAAATGTCCAAGATAATGCACGCGCAAAAATGCAGTTACCCCAAGAATGAGCGCCAAACAAAAAGCCATCATAAATTCACGCCGCAAAAAACGCCGCATATTCTGGTTCGTAATTTCTCCAGATGCCAATCCTTGCACAACAAATGCCGACGCCTGCGTGCTCGTATTGCCGCCGGTACTAATAAGCATAGCAATAAAAAGTCCAAGCCCCAGGCTTGTTAAAATATGTTCATAATTGCTGATAATCACGGAAGAAAACGACTCGATGAGCATGAGCACAAATAAAATTGAACCACGCTGCATCAGCATGCGCCCAAAAGGAGTCTCAAAATATGTATGCCGAATACTTGAGGCGGCAGATATGCGCAAAATATCTTCGCCTGCTTCTTCTTCAACAATATCAACGAGTGTTTCAGCCGTGATAGCGCCCAAAAAATGGTTGTCTTTGCCCACCACCGGTGCTGACGTTAATTGATAGTGCCGCATTTTTTGCGAAACAACCTCCTGATCATCTTCGATATTGGCAACAAATTCATTTGGTTTCATAAAAGATGCAAGGACAGCACCTGGCGCTTGTAAAACTAAATCTTCCAACCCAATTGCACCCACTAACTGTTGATGAAGATCGGTAATATAAATCGTTTTATGTAGCTCCTGCTCTGGACGTAAACGTTGGAGAATCTGAATGCTTCGAGCAACGGTAAAATTTTCATGCAAACTCACGACATTGATATCCATAACGGTACCAACCGAGCTCGGTTTTAACTGCAATAAAGAAATTATTTTTTCTCGATGACTCCGGCCTAACAAACTAAAATAGTGCTTAAGCTCTTCATCAGAAACAAAATCGACCAAATCAGAAAGCTCGTCCATATCCATGTGTTCTAGAAATGCAAGTTTTTGTTTGTCATCAACCAAAACAAGCGCCTGTGCTTTATAGGACGGGGTTAAATGTTGAAAAACATCAAGCTGTGTATCAAGATCAAATCGGGAAAACAGTTTTTCAAATCGTTCCGAACTCAAGTTTGATAAAAATTCGGCAATATCTGCATGATGAAGCGCCAACAATTGCGCAAGCAATTCACGTCCTGCAGCAGATTGTGCATCGACCACCTGATCAAACATTTGTTCAATTTTGCCAAAGAGATTTTGTGGCATGTAACGGCCCTCATGAGAGAGAAAATAGACTTTCATATCGAGGCTGTTTCATTATCCTACTCCAAAAACCACCACCTTGTCCAAGAAAAATTATAAAAAATGCCTTTTATGTGCTATAATAAAATAGTCTTCGAGGGGGGACTATGGTGATTAAAAAACAGGTAGAGCCTGGAAGCTCGTTTACGTTCAATGTAACGGCGCTTGAACATAACATGCGCCTGGATACGTTTTTATCAAATCTTTTCACTCGCTACTCTCGCAGCTTCTTTAAACGCCTCGTCGATGAAGGCCTCGTACAAGTCAATGGACAAAACACCAAAGCTGGCTACGAGCTTCATGACGGATATGTGGTTACCATTACATTTCCACGCCTACCCGATCCGCAAGAATTAAAAGCTTTCGATGCCGACGTTGGCGTCAAAATTGTTGCCCAACATGATGATTTTATCGTTGTGTACAAACCAGCCGGCCTCATGGTACATAAGCCAAACGATTTTTGCGCCGACATCACACTGGTAGACTGGCTCACAGCATCATTTCCAGAACTTGCACAAGTCGGAATTGAAAATCGCCCCGGAATCGTTCACCGTCTCGATAAAGATACGTCCGGATTACTGATTATTCCACGTAATAATTATGCTCACGCGCTCATTGGCAATCTTTTTCGTGAGCGCAAAATTCAAAAAACATATTGGGCGCTTGTTGAGGGACACCCGCCCAAAGATGGTTTAATTGATTTGCCCATAGGCCGCGACCCGGTTCATAAGCACCGCATGATCCACCTACCGCGCCACGGACACGCACGCGAAGCACTCACGCATTATCAAGCACGTGCGTATTATGAACGCTACACGTTACTTCAAGTTAATCTCGTAACCGGACGCACACATCAAATCCGCGTGCATTGCGCAGCCATTGGACATCCAGTAGTGGGAGATACGACATACGGAACCACATCACCGCTTATTGCGCGACAAGCACTTCATGCCAAACATATTGCATTTACGTACCACGATATTCCATACGTATTTGATTGGCCAGTACCACAGGATATGCAGACCCTTATCGATGCCCCTACCATTTCAAGCGCCATTCAACCTGTCCCCCTACATCGCCCTGGCTCGCCTTAAATGCCTTTACATGCAAATCATCGATTATGCGATAATTCAACTCAAGCGTCGCTGCATCCTTTAAATTCAAATTTTTTTGTATACGCGCTTGTACATGGTCACCCAAATCAAGTGCAACAGAACCGCACAAATCGTAATTGCCCGTCGCTTCAGTCAATTGTGGCGCCACTGAAACGCTCCGCAATGGACCAAGTATACGTGCAAAAAGACCCGTTTTCGCGTAACGAGCACCGCCAATGATCATATTTTTTAATTGATCAGCAATCAGTGCTGGTACAACATTATCGATAGAAAATTCCGTAGATCCACTAATCAAGAGTGCCGCAATTTGTTCTTCCGTCAGGGCTGGCACACTACGTAAGCACACGGTTGGATTAGTCAATGGCCCATTTACCTGCACCATAAGCGTGTATGACCCAATTGTTGTTTGTGCAACTAAATCAACAAGCATATGATCTGTATGCTCTGGCACAAGACGTATAATTCCGTGCGTAATAGTAAGCGGCTTAAATGGCAATTGCAACAAACCATCCTTAAGATTTAAAATCCCACGCACACACGGTTGCTGCAAGCTGCCGCCAATATGTACGGTACCACTTATGTACGTACAAAATTGTGGCATATCGATACGCACCGGCTGAGCAGTAGCGCAGGTCAGATCTAATTGCAAAGGAGCTGATACACGAGACACCGATAAATCAGGACTCTTATCTGGTACCGTCTGCATAGCCAATTGATCGGCAACTATCATACCATAAAGATGCCAACCATTTTGCCAGCGCACATCAAGCCCGCCAGAAAAGACCCCAACAATGCCGGCATAGCCAAGTGCACAATGATCAAATGATATTGGCGCACACACATACCAAGAATCACCCATATGCACCCGCGCATGCGCACAGCGCACAGCACCTTGATACAATCGCGCACAAAGACTATTCACGACTAATGTACGATCATGTAAGTTTGTTTCAAAATTTCCGGTTAAACCTTCAAGCAAGGCACCACACGTGGGAAAAAAGAACGACCCCTGAGTAAGAAAAAAATCACCGTAAAAACGCTGTTGATCAAGTACACTATTAATCCGAAAAACACCATCACCGCGTATTAAGCGCGCAAAATCAAGCGGTAATAAAGCACCGCATGATGCACCATAAATCATAGCCTTAACACGCGCTTGCAATTTTTCTGCCACCACTTCAGCAGAAAA
>CAYSPS010000033.1:7075-7352 GCA_964432975.1 uncultured Pseudomonadota bacterium
GTATGCGCGAAACATCAACAAAATGTCCGTCAAGTTGCCACGCAGCATGCCCGCAGGATCCTTGTGCATTCAGCTCCTGATTATTAAGAAGTGCTTGCCCCTGCACAAGTACTGGCTGCGCACCACCCACGACACGCGCTTGTGCCACCATGTGCGCCTTGGATATTGCTGAGCATGCCCCATGTGCTTGTACAATTCCAACCTGTGCATCCAAAGCATAAGGACCACACAGCGGCACGGGCGCAGTCAGATCAGCGCTCAAACGCCAATCACCATG
>CAYSPS010000034.1:0-1115 GCA_964432975.1 uncultured Pseudomonadota bacterium
TTAACAACACACCGCTCCGTGAGCTGCCTCCTGAAATTGGCAATTTAGCTAACTTACAAGAGCTCTTGCTTTACGGAACACCGGTCCACGAGCTGCCTCCTGAACTTGGCAGTTTAGCTAACTTACAAGAGCTCTGGCTCTTCGATACACCGCTTACTCAACTACCCCCTGAAATTGGTGGATTAGCTAACTTACGAGTGCTCCATCTTTTTGGTACACAGCTTACTCAACTGCCTCCTGAAATTGGTAGATTAGCTAACTTACAACAGCTCTCGCTTTACGGAACACCGGTCCACGAGCTGCCTCCTGAAATTGGCAATTTAGCTAACTTACAACGGCTCTCGCTTGAGAACACACCGCTCCGTGAGCTGCCTCATGAAATTGGCAGTTTAGCTAACTTAAGAGAGCTCTGGCTTAACGAAACACCGCTTTCCAGAAGAGACGATTGGCAAAACATTCGCGCTCAATTACAAGCACAGCTACCAAACACAATAATTTATCCTGGATAAACAACTTAAAGAATGGAGTTATTATGAAAAAAGAATTTTACTTTATAAGCAGATTAGCTCTGTGTATCGCGATGCTTAATAAACCCGCGCAAGCAACAGGACCCGGTGCCCCGGCAATTCCAGCACATGTAACGCATGTCGACCAAATTATACACAGATTCGATGCTGCAACAAACAAACTAGATTTATCAGAAACCAATATTGAACAAATCGACGATCATGTTTTTACACAAATTGCTCAACATGATGTTTTGCAGAATCTACAAGAACTCGACTTAAATAACACACAAATCCAACGTCTGCCCCCAGAAATTGGCAATTTAATTAACCTACGCAGACTCTGGCTTTTTAGCACGCGGCTTCGAAGCTTGCCAGCAGAAATTGGCTGGCTACAGCGCCTAGAAATACTTGATCTGAACAACACGCAACTTCAAAACCTGCCTATAGAAATTGGTAATTTGAATAATTTACAAACGCTCTGGCTATCCAACACACAACTTCAGCAAATACCAGATGAAATAATTAATAATTTACGAAACTTGCAAGAACTCTATCTCACCGACACGCCACTTGTTAATAGGCAAAATTGGCCGGCTATTCGTGCTC
>CAYSPS010000034.1:1125-7080 GCA_964432975.1 uncultured Pseudomonadota bacterium
CTTACACGCGCAACTGCCAAACGCAAGAATTTATCCGGAATAAACAACCTAAAAAAGTGGGTTTATTATGAAAAAACAAAACTTATTTTTAGCCCTCGCAATCGCACGTGCTCTGACGAGTTTAATTTCGCTACCTGCAGTCAGTGCAATGGTTACACCAACAGAAATTCCAGAGCATGTTACGCATATCGATCAAATCAGAAACCAATTTAACGCAGAAAAAAACAAACTCGATTTATCATTCACTAATATTAAAAAAATTGATGGCAATGTTTTCACACAGATCGCCCACGACAGTCAGTTGCAAAATTTACAAGAACTCGACTTCACTGGTACACCAATTGATCAACTTCCTGCCGAAATTGACAACTTAGTTACTTTAAAACGGCTCTTGCTCGACAGCGCACCGATTGAGCAAGTGCCTAATGAGATTGGCAATTTGGTTGAGTTACAAAAACTCTCTTTCAACGGTGCGCAGGTTGTACAACTGCCTGCTACAATTGGTAAGTTAAGAAACCTAAAATGGCTCGATCTCAGTTATACACCGATCAAACTGCTGCCTGATGAAATTGGTAATTTAAGTAATTTACAAATTCTCAGTCTCGCCTACACGCAAGTTGGGCAACTACCACCTTCAATTGGCAATTTACATAACTTACAGCAGCTCCATGTCTCTGCTACGCAACTCACACAACTACCAGATACCGTTGGTAATTTATCTAATTTACAACAGCTCTATATCGACAACACCCCGATTACACGACTTCCTGCTGCAATCGTTAGGTTGAGCAACCTAACGACGTTCGAGCTCCACGACACAAAACTTGAACAACAACTGCCTGATGAAATTAATGAATTATCTAACCTACAACATCTAAAGCTTGATCTAGATCTTTTTATAGCAGAAAATCCAGAACAAGCAAAAAGTCTAGACAAAATACTTGATAAAATGGGCAAAAACCTAAGGTTTCTCCATGTACTCTTTGTTTACTATCTACCATCACAAATCCCAGAAGAAGCAAGGTTTGAGTTTGTTCAAGCTATACAGAAAAAACTTCCACATACCAAGGTTATCATGCTCGAGTCGACCGGCGAACCGCCATGTAGAAAAGATGGGGCCCCTTGTATCAACGAATCGCAATGCTGTGCCAAGCACAAATGTTACAAGAGTCCAGGCTCGCGAAGAGTACGTATGTGTAGAGAATTTCGCGCACCTCGTAGTTTTTGATCAAAAAAACCAAACTTCAGAACACGCAAAGAGCCCGGTTTTTACCCGGGCTCTTAAGAATAACTCTCAGCAAAATTTAGCAAAATTATAACGGTTGAATGCGCTGAATCACACGACCAATAATGCGGAAGTGGTCTTTGCCACGCATAAGCGCAATTGGCGTGGTCTTTTGATTAATCGACTCAAGAACAATAAAATCATCCGTATAAGCAACGCGCGTAATAATGCGCATTGGAGCGTCGTTGCCATATTCAACGGCAGCGATATCACCTGAACGCGCCCACGTTTCTGGTGAGATAATAATATAATCACCCTTAACAAACGTTGGGGCCATTAAATTGTTGTCAATAAGCAACGCAAACATTGCGTTGTCAGTACTGTTAAACACGGGAACAAATTCATCCTTGTGACCTGTCGTTGTTTGAATTAATTGATTATTGTACGGCGATGGATTGGCGGGAACATCCCCGACGACAGGAACTGCCCTCAGTTTCAACTCGACATCAGTTTTATCGGGCATTTGAATTTTTTCATCAAGATCATCAGTACGTTTACGCTGTTGCGCAAATAAATCAATCGGATTCAACTCAAACGCAAGCGCGAGCTTGCGTAACGAATCTTCATTCCATCGGCGAGTGCCATTCTTAATGTGCGTCAGATAACTTTCTGACATACCCGTCTTTTCGGCCAAAACTTTTGTCGTCCAGCCTTTTTCTCTCAATAACTCTTTAACACGAAGCGCGGTTGAACCTTTCATTCTCGCTTCTCCCTATGCCTTTTGAAATAACGTTAGACTTTGTCTAAACTAACTGCTTAAATGTTATAACCCCACATGAGTAAGTATACATTACCAGACAAAGTTGTCAAATGGAAAAATTAGCTTCAGTCGTATATGCCAAAAGAATTCCAAGAGCAAAATCTCACCGTGAACGTGTGGCCTGGCAACAGCACGAACTCATATGTGGCGTTGACGAGGTAGGACGTGGTTGTCTGGCTGGTCCTTTGGTAACAGCAGCCGTTATATTACATCCGAACTGTCAATTTTCTTTACTCAAAGATTCAAAAGTTTTGACGGCTCCTGAGCGCATACGTGCCGCCAAATGGGTGCGTACACATAGCTGGCATGCATATGGCGTAGTGAGCCATCAAGAGATTGATCAATTCAATATTTATCAGGCAACATTGCACGCCATGCGACGCGCTGTTATACATGCTATTCAACATGCACCAAAACTACCCTCTGGCATTATTGTTGATGCAATGCCCGTCGCGTTTGCACATGGCGCGCTCGCTGATATACCGGTAGATTTTTTTCCTTGTGCAGAACAAGAATCAATTTCCGTTGCTGCGGCTTCGATCATTGCCAAAGTGAAACGTGACGAGTTGATGCGCATATATGATAACATTATTCCTGGTTATGCCCTTTATCACCACAAAGGATACGCCACAAAATTGCATCGCGAACATGTCGCGGTACTTGGCGCAAGTATTATTCATCGAAAATCATTTTTAAAAAACATGGCCCGCTGGGGTAAAGAACATGAGCATACCGAACAACAAGTCTCCTTACTTTGCCGAAGTGCTTGAAAGCTCGTTAAACACCATTCGTGCTCAATGCTGGCACACTGAGCACGTGCCAGCGCATGGCGCGCTGGTGGCCATAACAGATGCCCAGATAACGCTTTATGCGCTCGTATATAACTGCACAACGGGCAGTGACAATGCCGTGCATGCACCATATGCATATGGCAAAACACCAGAACAGCTGCACCAGGAACACCCTGAAATATTTATGCTTTTAAAAACGACGTTCTGGGCAATCTTAATTGGATATCAAGAACACCATAATATGGTATATTCCTGTGCCCAACGCCCAGCACCTATACACACATTTGTGCGTCCGGCAACATCCGAAGAATATGCCAACGTATTTGCACGTGCCGATGCGCTTTATGCTCTTTTTGGTTCCGGACAACTAATCACTAATCTTGATGAACTACTCCTGGCGCTCCTTAAACAAATAAAAATCGTAGGCGTGCTTACACCACTCCTTCTTGAAACACTCGTAAATACGTACACAGCATTTTATGCACACGATTATCGACGCGTACGTGTATTTGCACAACGCGTACAAGCAACATGTGAGACCCTGCTACAATGAATCTGGATTAAAATACCAGGTGCTTTGTAAATGTATGTGTTTCAGTGCCGTAAGCACTTGATAAATAAGCGCAAAAGTTGGTGCTTTCAAATACACTTTACGTCGATAAATATTTTTTAATTTTTGTACCGATGGTAACGCCGGTCCTAAAATAGTCAATTGTGCATACCGTTCTGGCTGCGCTTGTTGCATGTGCCTGAGTGTTTGGGCAAGTTTCTGCGCATCACGCTCAGCAATAATCTCATTTCTATGGAGCACCTCAATTTCAGCAAATCGTCCGTATGGTGGATCGCGCCCAGCACGGCCTGCTACTTGAATTAATTGCTGCAGCGTTGTTTCACTAGCGTGATACGATGGAAAGTGTAAATTCAAATCTGCCCACACAATGCCCACCAAGGTTACGCGCGGAAAATGATACCCTTTTGTAATCGTTTGCGTACCAACAAGAATATCAAGCTCACCATCTTGAAAATTTTGCAACGTTGCCTGCCAATTTTTTTTGTTCACCGTAACATCAAGATCGGCGCGCGCAATACGTGCTGATGGAAATAATTTTTCAAGAATTTTCACCATTTGTTGCGTACCAATACCGCGTTGGTTAAATTTTTTATTTTTACAATTTTGGCACTCAGTCGGAACTTGCCGACGATAACCGCAATAATGACAACATAATTGCTGCCCTTCATGAACCGTCAGACTCACTGAACAGCGTGGGCACATGATCACGTGCGCACACTGCTTACATTGCATAAAAAAAGACAATCCACGACGATTGATAAAAATAAGCGCTTGTTCGTTACGTGCAAGGCATGCAGTAAGAGCTTTATCAAGCTCACGACTAATCCAAAAATTGCGATAAACTTGCGATGACAGTTGCACGACATGCACCTGCGCAAAAGAACCCGCAAATCGTTGCGTAAGCTGACAAAAACGCCATCCATGTGTGCGTGTCGCATGCAGTGATTGCACCGATGGCGTTGCCGAACCAAGCACTATAGGAATCTTATATTGTTGCGCACGCATGAGCGCCGCATGTTTGCTATTAATTTTGGGATGACTCTTTTCTTGATACCCAGATTCATGTTCTTCATCAACAATAATGAGACCTAAATTATTAATGGGCAGCAAAACGGGCAGGTGTACACCAATCAAAAGCAATGGCTGTTGCGCGAGCAACGCGCGCCATAGCGTACGTTTTTCTTTCGCGCTTGTGGCAGAATGAAAACCAAAAATTGCAGATGCGTACGTTGGCATCGCAGATCTAAATAAATTTTGAAATTGCACCGCCAATGTTACTTCGGGCACCATAAAAATTACCGTTTTTTGCAGCTCGAGTGCACGCATTATAAGTTTTTTATAAATCTCAGTTTTGCCCGAGCCCGTCACGCCATGCAACAACGTTGGACTAAATACATTTGCACCGATATCACCAACAATGTGCTGATACACCCTCTCTTGGTCTAGCGTTAAACACGTGTCGCAACACAACGCATAAGCGACAGGCGAGACTAGCACGTCCTGAATTGATTGAGATGTAAGCAACCCGTGCAAGCGCCGTAAAATATACGTCACGTCGATGTGATAATATTGAGCAAGTGTATGCGCAAAATTTTCATATCGCTCATCAAGCGGCGCGACCTGTACGGCGTGCACGTCTTTGATAACAAACTCCGGTTGCTCGACAAGCTCTGACGTTTGTTGCAACACAAGCGCATGAACCAATCTCTTGCGCAGGGGTACCAGCACAATTTGACCAATCAAATCATGCTGTTCTTGATCAGCCGGCACACGATACGTAAGCGTACGCTTAAAACCATTTAACAAACGAACTTCGATAAACATGCTTTTAGTGTAAAGCAAAGATTAAAAAAGCGTAACGAAAGAAAAAATTTCTTATTGTGATTTTTATTGACTTTTTATGCAAAACTGTTATTCTGTTATAAAATAGATTTTTTCTATTGTTATTTGGTTTATTTTTAGATGGAGTTTATCATGAAAAAGCAAGTTTTATTTTCAACCCTTATCAGTGCGATTTTGGGCATCCTACCGGCACTCAATGCTAACCTGATTGAGCCTGAAGCAGCACCAGCAAATCCGGTCATTTCAGCACATATTACTGATATCAGTCAAATCGTACATAGATTTAATCCAGAAACAAATACGCTTGATTTGTCAGAGATGAATATTACACAAATTGCTGGCATTGTCTTCATGCAAATCGCTTGCCATCACCGTTTACAACATTTAAAAGAACTGAAACTCAACGCCAATACACAGCTTACACGACTGCCTCCCGACATAGGTAGGTTAACTAACTTACAAAAGCTCGATTGCAGCTTTACTTCGCTTGCACAATTGCCTTCTGAAATAGGTCATTTAGTTAATTTAAAAAAACTCTACCTCTTCGACACACTGCTTACACAAATACCTCGCGAAATTTGCTATTTAGTTGACTTACAAACGCTCTTTCTCAACAATACCCAGCTTGCACAACTTCCTCCTGGAATTGGTAATTTGCGCAACTTACAACAGCTCTGGCTTTACGACACACCGCCTTCCAGAAGAG
>CAYSPS010000035.1:0-6375 GCA_964432975.1 uncultured Pseudomonadota bacterium
AAAAGAGTAGTTCATTTTTTTATTTTGTTTAACTCTTATGTCGAGTTCGCGTTATGATTAGATTGTGTTTTTTCTATAACGGCGCCTGCCGGCGGTCGCCGGTCAATATTAATGCTTGCGTGGTTCTCGGGCCCAACGGTCATGTTTGACGTCCCAGTAAGTGTATCCTTCTTTTTTGCAAGTAGATTTTGAGTAAAACCGTGGGCAGCACTCGGCTTGTTGCTCTTGCGTATCAGTTTTTATGATACATGCAGTTGTAGTATGTGTTGCAGCGCGTGGATAAGCAAAACTTATGGGAGCTGTTACGCCCAGTAAAAGCGCACATAAAAAATAAGCACGTTTGGCTTTCATAGCTATCTCCATCCTTTGGCTACAAGCTTAACGCGTTGGTTTGTCAAAAAACAATAATTTAATTTCTATTTAAATCCGAATGGTATTGAAAGAGTTGGCGACCAGCGTGGGTATGACCAGTATTCCTTTATTGGCGTAAGATATTTAACCGCGCCTGTTTGTATGTTTATAACGCCAATACGGCTTGTTTGTTCATCTTCAATAGCACATGCAATAAAATTTCCGCATGGTGACCAAGAGCATTCATCAACGTGCCCAGCTGTTGTTGTGATTTTGCGTTCTTGTTTGGTTGCTAAATTATAAGTAAATAATTGATATACACCATTTACTTTTTTACAAAAAGCAATGGTTGATCCATCTGGGCTTACGGCAGGGCTGAGGGCTGCGCCAACATCAAGCCAATTGTAGTGATGATTGCGTAAATCTAAAATTCCTAAATGTGGCACATTCTTTTCATTAATGTGGCAAAAGACAAGCTCATGATTATTGATAAATGCTGGTGAAATAAAGTCGCCAGCTGATGGTGTTAGGCACACAAACGTGCGTTTCTGCGTATTTGTATCAACCGTGTATTCATAAAGTTTTGTGTTCGAACCTCCTGAGATAACCATGATTGTTTTGTTTTCGGCAGAAATTGTTGGGGTCAGATTTTGACCATCAAAGGAGGTTACCTTCCATGGTTGCTTTCTTTGATCAAGAGCCATGAGTCGAACGTTGGTTGGTGTGTGGTGTGAGTAAAAAAGAATTAATTTGCGTGGGTGCCAGCGGGGCGCCAAATTGCTGCCCTCAGTTACCAGTGCAATTGGCTTACATTGTTGTGTTGATAAAAAGGGATGCATGAGCTGTAAAGAGAAACGGGGGCGTTTTTTGGTTCTTCCAGGCTCTTGTTTGCATGCGGCAAGAAGTGATTTAAATGAACTTTTTTGACTCGTCAATTCCGGCCATAGTTGATCTGCGATAACGATTGCAGTCTCTGCTGGTGTCAATGAGCGCGTGTTAATTTTTGCGCCTTTAATGTGTTGCACGTCGAACGTATCATATAAATGCCAGCTTATTGCTTGATCTTGATTTGACAAAAAAAGTGCGAGTGGCAAATTTGCGCGTGCATGTTGTTCAATATCCTGCTTCGTTTTTGGCGTAGTTATTTCTTGACAAACTACTTTAAATTGGCGCGTTGCTTCAAGGAGTGGGGTGAGCATTGTATTTGCGAGCGTAGGTAAATAATTACCAACTGGCTTTTCAAGCGCGCAGAGTATGCGCATCGGTTCAAACGATTGTGCATGTACTTCGATATCTAGTGTTTCTTGTGCATGTGTATAAAAAATAAGTGCCAAAAAAAGCGTTGTGACCTGCGATGTGTTCATGGAAATTCCTGTTTTTTAAAAGTGGAGCCGCACTGTTTGTTTTTTGAGCTCAGGCGGGAACGTGCTGTGATAAACGGCAAAACGTGCGGCGATGTCATATGCGCGTATGCCTGAGGATTGTTCAATGATTATTGAGCTTGGCGCTGCCTGTTCATTAACGATTACCACAATAATGCATTCTTTGTGCGGATTCAAGTCAGCAGGAGGATGCCAACTGGTTGTAATGCCCCCATGTAATTCTTGATAAACGTGGAGCATGCGACATTCTTCACGCCCAAGCGTAATGGGAGCCGCAGCTTGTTCGGCTGGGGTTTGTGCGATTGAAAGCGTAATATTTTCGGGTGTAAATAGCGTATTAACCGAGTCTTGCTCAGGTGTTGTGCTTGCTGATGTGTGTTCTGCTTGCGTTTCTGCTGCAGGGCTATACTGACTTATCGTTTGTAATGGTTGAGATGGCTCAGATGGTTTGTGTGGTCGTTCTGCTTTGGTAATTGTTCGTGTCGGTTTCGCGATTGCGCTGTGAGGGGTTGCCATCTTTGCTTGTTTTATGTTTTTTGTTGGTTTAAGTGTAATTTGTTGCTTAACAGTTTGTGTTGTTTGTGTGCGCGCATGCGTAGTTGTTTTTTGCACCATTTTTGTTGGTGTTGAACGTGTTGTTATGCGCGTGCGAGTTTGGTGTGTTTGCGCTTGTTTGCGCACAACGCGCGATGATTGCTGAGTGTGCGTTTTTGAGTGACTTATTTGTTGACGTGCAACTATGGGTTGTGCTCGCTGTATTTGTTGTGTGTTTTTAACAAACGGCAACACAATAATTGGCGTGTCTTGATCAATAACTGCCAGGCGCATATTGAGTGTAACTGCGCGCGATTGTGAAAGTATGATATATGCTAAAAAGGCACTGGCGTGTACAACAAATGAAAAAATGGCGAGCTGAAAAAAAAGTTGTTGGCGCCTATGCAATTTTTTGGGTAACCAACGAAACATGTTGTACCCCTTCAATGGCATTGAGCATATCAAAAAGCTTAACAATCTTTTTGTAGCGCAAAGATTTGTCGGCATACAAGAAAATGCTGTTATTTCTGCGTGTTATGCGTTGAGAAATTGCTTTTTTTAATGCATCGATTTGTATCGGTTTGCCGCTTTTTTTACTTACGTTATATGCAACGCCATCAAAAAATACGTTTGAATGCGCATCCATTTCGACAATAATACTGAGATCTTCAATTTTTGTTGCATGAGCGGTACGAGAGTCTGGCAAGTCTACTTTGAGTGTCATGCGCAACATGGGCGCCGTAACCATAAAAATAATGAGTAGGTTTAGTGCCGTATCAATGAGCGGCACTAGGGTAATCTCGGGGGCGCGAATTGGTTCTTTGTGACGACGAAAGCGTATACTCATTCCGTGCCTTTTGGTTTACCGGCAAACAATGGGTGAGCGAGCCACAGAAATTTTTCTGCAATGATACTTATTTTCTGATCACACGCGCGTGCTTGTAATTGGAGATACATATAAATGACATATGCAGGAATAGCAACAAAAATACCACCAACCGTTGCAATAAGCGCCTGTGCAATACCCGGCGCGACAGCTGTGATGTCGGCACTTTGTTGGTGGCTGATGCCAACAAATGAGTTCATGAGCCCCCAAACGGTGCCAAACAACCCCATCAATGGCGAAAGTGTGGCGCACGTGCTTACCACTTGATTTAGGTGTTCTTCGGTGTAATTAAGCTCATCTTGCAATTGAAACAACGATTGTTCCAACAATTCCCAATCGCGTGTGGCGAGCGGTGCGTTTGTTTTTTCAGCATTGACCAAGATATCTTTTAAATAACGTAGTGCGCGGGCTAAAAAATAGCCGCCGATGGTGTTTGTGTTTTGCGATGTGATTTGCAACACATCATCCATGTTTTTAGCGCCTTGCAGTTGATCTATAACTGCTTTTAAATGCTGCTTTTTAATGCGCCAGAGTAACCACTTATAGAGCAATACTGTCCAACAAAAAACCGACATAAAGAAAAGAGCTGATAAAATAACTGTTGTTAAGGTATCAGAGTGCCGAACGAGCTGCCAGATTGTGCTTTTTGCAAACGTGACGTTCATAAAAGTTTGCATCCCTTTTTAAAAGATCGTATGAATGCTGTTGGGGATAACATAACATATTTTGCGACAAATGCGAAAGCCTGGATTTACTTAGAATGTTTGCCTGCGAGGTGGTCCGGTTTTTATAAAATTGGCTCGCCATCCGGCCGTCGCTAAGGCTCTGGCGGACAGGGACGTAGCTCCGTAGAACGAGCTATAGCGGACACGGCCGAAACTTAGTTTTATTCCCGCGTAAGCGAAGGTTGGTGGAGCTAACCGGATTCGAACCGGTGACCTCATGATTGCGAACCATGCGCTCTACCAGCTGAGCTATAGCCCCATATCATTAGTTTAAAAACGTGGCCGGAAAAGTAAAGGTGCAGGTGCCTCTATGTGCTTTAATTTCGTGTCGGCATATGTTAGCGTAGTAAAGTGAGTAAATTAAGAGCATTGCCATGCAGGACCGTGATAAAAAGACGATCGTAGATATTATCAAGCAATTGTTGCCGCACGCGCAGATTTACCTTTTTGGTTCACGTGCGCGAGAAGATCACAGTCCTGAATCTGATATTGATATTGCGATAGACAATGGTGGCCAAAAAATAGACCGATCTGCTTTGAGTATGATCAAAGATGAACTTGAGGAAAGTACGATTCCATTTACAGTCGATATTGTAGATCTTAATGCGGCTTCTGAGGCGCTCAAAAAAGAAATTTTGAAAGATGGCATATTATGGTCATAAATCCTTTCATCAGATGAAGCTCGTCTGGCACTTGAGATGATCGATGATCGCAACTTAACCACTCATGGGTATGACGAAGAACTTATCGAATCAATAAGTGGCAAGATTCCAGCGTATACGTCTTTGCTTGAAGTAACGCTGGAACGTACCAAAGTTTAGAAAAATTTCTACTTAGGGCATGAACCGATCACACCAACGCCTGTACTTTGTAGCTCAAAATCGGTTGCATGGGCACCGATGGCTTGGTTGCATATGTTACATACATTGGCGTGCGTTATGCCGTTTGGTATTGATATGGTTTTTTCAGGAAATACGACGGTGCCAGTTGATATGTTGCCTTGCACTTGTCCTGGATAGCATTTGAGTATTTTTGCACCCTCAAGAGCTACATCGGTCCACGTAATTGTGTTTGTTGCGTAACCCAGTATTATTGCGGTTAAGATAGCGATTTTCTTCATAAAAAACCCTCCGTTTTTTAAAAAAGCTTACTTATAGATTTCACTTTTATTCCGGTAGCTTGTGGTCCAATTTTTTGTTGCACTAGCTAGCAGTTTTCCTTTCTTATAACCGTACCGCCATCCATTCCAAGAGTTTGGTCCGTGTAAATAGTGAAACTGAGTGTTCTGAGTGGAACTGTTACATAAAAGTGTCGCGTTGCGCGATATGAATCGCAGCCTTGACAAATATCGGCTGCTGTGACGTTATCAGGAATTGGCATGCTTATACGGGGTGTAACTTGAAATATTAAAGTTAAGACGTTATCTGCTATGGTTCGCGCCAATACGCCCGATCCTTCTGTTCCATTGCAGGCTATTGATCCGCCTCTGTCCAAATCATTATAAAGGATACTTTTTTGCACCTAAATGACAGTTAATTGCCGCAAGTATGATGAATAGTGATAACTTCTTCATATATAAACTCCTTTTTTAAAACACTTTTTTATATCATTCGACAATTATAGGTGTCGAATTTGCCCATTTTTACTAGTCGCTTACCCTTTCAAAAGCTTAATTATAGCTTTCACTTATAACCATACTACTAATACTACTACTAAAGCAAGGGTTTGAAAAAAAGATAAAAAAAGAAAGTTTTCTTTAAAAAATAACTTATTCAAAAAACTGGCCTGCCAGTCATTTCAGATTCGTGATTATTATTTTCTGTTTAAGCAATGCAGATTATGAAGGCAATACTCTTGAAATGGCTTTGGGAAATGACTGGATGGAGTCAATCGTAGCCTAGATTTACTTAGAATTTTTGCCTGCGTAGGCGAAGGTTGCTATAGAAGCCTTTTCATTGCAAAAGCTCTTCTTGATTGCGATTTTAAATATTTTTCGAATTTAATTGCCATGTCTTTGTTTGAAAAACCAAGATAAGTAATTAATCTCCAGGGTTTATACTTGGTCGTATGAGCTGAGCCACCACTATTGTGTGTTTCTAATCGTTTAGACAGGTTAAATGTGTACCCAATATAAGTTTGTTCGGGGTATTTTATTGATTTAAGGAGATATACGTAATAGTACATGACTGTGTAAAAAAAGCCCGTCGCCGCTCTTCGAGCTCTGTCGGGCAGTCTTCGCTCTTAAATTTTCTCTAAAAATCAATCATTTATAAAACTGGCTCGCCAGACGTAGCTCCGTTAGGAGCGAAGACTGGTGGAGCTAACCGGACTTGAACCGGTGACCTCGTGAATGCCATTCACGCGCTCTACCAGCTGAGCTATAGCCCCATCAATATTTAGTTTAAAAGACCAATAGAGTAATGTAAAGAGAGTTGGCGTATCTGTCAAAGCAATTTAGAAATGTCATAGGTTTTAGCAATATAGAAATGTCATAGTT
>CAYSPS010000036.1:0-6006 GCA_964432975.1 uncultured Pseudomonadota bacterium
AAGCGAAACAGCTCAGGCTCTTTTGATGCTCGGTCGCTTGCGGCCGAGCTCTTCACCTTTTGCTCCAAGACGTCGATCCCTCGCCTGTAGTTACGCCGATTATGCGTCCGACGTCATAATTGCCAATGTATGAAGACGCAGTTTCTGCACAAAAACCACAAATATTATCCTCCGTTACTTTATCAAGTTCCATCGATTGGCCAACGAGCTTGGACGAGTCAAGGTCGTAGTATCCTAATTTATCGTCTGTGAGAGCTCTCAACTCCCATTGTATAGCGTTTTCTGCAGCGCACAGAACGCTTTTACTATCCATTAAAGCTTCTTTAAAAGTTATTGCGCTGATTCCAAAAACGATGGTGCTGATTAGGGCAAATAATATTAACCTCTTCATATAAACTCCTTTTTTATATCTCTCGACAATTACGGGCGTCGAGTTTGCCTCTTGATACTCGTTAAGCCCCCCTTTCAAAAGCTTAACCATAACTTTCACTTACAATCATACTACTACTACTAAAGCAAGGGTTTTAAAATTTTTAAGATTTTCAACTATGGATATGTGGTGACAGGCGCCTTGAATGGTGCCAGAAGCTTTTATGTTTTTTGACAAAGTTTTTTAAGCCCTGCTATCACCAATTCGACATCTTCACGTGTGTTGTAGCAGTGAAAGCTGATACGAACGCTTGCCGAAATCCCGAGATGTTCGTGAAGATATTGTGCGCATTGTTGTCCAGCTCGCACTGCAATACGAGGCGTTTGCTCATCAAGAGCTGCGGCAACATCATGTGCATGAATACCATCTACAATAAAACTGATCAGATGTCCGTATTCTTTTAAATGTTCAACTTCACCCAGAATTCTTATGCGAGCAATAGTTTGTAGCTCTTGAAGAGTGTAGTGCATCAGCTGTTGTTCATGTCTGCGCAAAGTTTGCCAGCCAATTTCGTGTTCCAAAAAATAGAGGGCCTGTTCCAGCCCGATCGCTTGTGCAATCGGTGGGGTGCCAGCCTCAAAACGATGGGGTGCCGGCAGCCATTCTGGTGGTGTTGATGTTGCATTTTGAACCATTCCACCACCCAACTGATATGGTTGCATGTCGTGAAATTTTTTATTGACGTACAACACGCCGATTCCCGTTGGGCCGAGTGCCTTGTGTCCAGAAAATGCCAAAAAATCTACACCTAATTTTTGTATGTTTAATTTTTGATGCGATGCAGATTGCGCTGCATCAATTACGACAACAGCCCCAACCGTATGTGCAAGCTGAGTTATGGCTGCAATGTCATTGATGGTGCCCAATACGTTTGATGCATGCGTGATGGCAACGATCTTTGTTTTCGTGCTTAAAAGCTTTTTATATGCATCTAAATCAAATAATCCGGTAGTTGTACATGGTGCGATGACAAGTTGCGCCCCACACTCGCGAGCAAGCCATTGCCATGGCAATATGTTTGAGTGGTGTTCCATGGCGCTTACGATAATCTCATCACCTGGTTTAGTCGTTTGCCGCCCATAGGTGCTGGCAATTGCGTTAATACCAGCAGTAGTTCCAGGAGTAAAAATGATTTCTTGCGCGAGCGCGCCAAGCGTGGCGGCGATATTGGTACGTGCTTGTTCATAAAGTTGCGTTGCCTGTTCACCACTGCGATATGAACCGCGATGTATTGGCGCATTTTCATGTGCATAAAAATCGCGCATGCGATTGATTACGCAGTGAGGTTTATGCGCTGTTGCCGCACTATCAAGATAAATATATGGTTCCTTGATGTTAAAAATAGGAAAGTAATGACGAAAGTTGTGTGCGTTCATGGCTTGGTGCTCAGTACATAGATTCGATTCTCAAGATTGTTTCTTTTTTTATTTGCAAAGCTCTCTGGGCTTCTCGGCGTCCTGCTGCACGTAGGTAATAAGGGCGTATGAGGCAAACCCAACCAAGTCCAAGTGCTCGTGGAATGGTGTAAAGGTCACCAGCTATTCGCCTAAAAGAAGGGTTGGGCGAACTAAGATCTTGGATTAAAGGCATGCTGCCAATTATGGTAACAAATGCGGTTAAAACTCCTGCGCAACAACCATCAGTACATTCTTCTAAGTTAATTGCTCGTATTTGATTATCAAGTCGCGTGATTTGTGCGATTGCGCGATGATGCGTAGTCCAGTGCTGCGCCCACTGCCTGCGCTGATTCATGCCAAAAATGGTTGGCGTTATACAAAAAGTTGTAAAAAGAGATATAAAAAATGTGTTTTTCATAGAAAAAATCCTGTTTTTTTGCTATAATTTTAGTATATATAGAAAAATAAAAATTGATAAGTAGGAAATAAAATGGACAACGGGAGTATTGACTCCAATATGCATCGTGAGCTCGATTTACTGCCACTTTTACCACTTAAGAATGTTGTTTTGTTGCCCAAAAGCATTATTCCTATTATTGTTGGACGGCAAACTTCTATTGATGCTGTTGAGCATGCTCTTAAGCATGATAAGTCTATTTTTGTTACTGCGCAAAAACGTCCAGATACCGAACATCCGAGCGGCGAAGATGTTTTTTCGTATGGTACCCGGTCGACTATTTTACAAGTGATGCGCATGCCTAATAGGGCACTTAAAATTTTGGTAGAGGGTATTTGCCGTGCACGTATTATTAAAACCGTGAGTGTTGAGAGTTTTATTGGTGTTGTGCATGAAGATGTTCTTACGGTTGGTGTTGGCACGGGTAAGGAAAAGGATTTTGAAGCTGTTTGGCGCCATATCAAAGAGCTTTATTCGCAATATGCACAATTGAACGAGCGCGTGCCGAACGATTTAATTCAAACGATTCGATCAAGCGAGGATATTGATTATATTGCTGACACTATTGCCGTTCATCTTAATTTATCGTTTGATGATCGCCAGGCCATTTTGGAGCAGGCACATCTTAAAAAACGTCTTCACAGATTGGCATACTTACTGCAAAGAGAAATTGATATTTTAAAAACAGAACAGCGCATCCAGCAGCAAGTTCAAAAACAAGTAGAGAAAAATCAACGCGAGTATTATTTGACCGAACAGATCAAAGCAATAAACAAAGAGCTTGGTCGTGAAGACCATTTGGCTGAAGTTAATGAATTGCGTGAGCAGGCAAAAAAAGTTGGTTTTTCTCCTGAAGCGCAGGAGCGCTTTGATCGTGAATTGCGTAAGCTTGAACAGATGCAGCCATTTTCAGCAGAAGCTGTTGTGAGCCGAAATTATATTGATTGGCTTCTTGCTATTCCATGGCGCAAAACGAGCAAAGATGCTCTGTCTCTGGTGCAAGCAGAAAAAGTTTTGAATACCAGCCATTCAGGTCTTAAACAACCGAAAGAGCGTATTTTAGAATTTATCGCAGCAAAGAAGTTTTCTAAGTCACTAAAAAAAGCGCCGATAATCTGCTTTGTTGGACCGCCGGGAGTGGGCAAAACGTCGCTTGCAAGTGCTATTGCTCGCAGTGTTGGACGGGAATTTGTACGCATTTCTTTAGGTGGCGTCAAAGATGAGGCTGAGATTCGCGGTCATCGACGTACGTATATTGGTGCAATGCCCGGAAAAATTATTCAAGCGTTGCGTAAAACTAAGACGGTCAATCCCGTTATGTTACTCGATGAGGTTGATAAACTTTCTCACGATTTTACCGGTGATCCGTCGGCGGCGCTTCTTGAAGTATTGGATGCTGATCAAAATCATACATTTGTCGATCATTACTTGGACGTTGAGTACGATTTGTCCAAAATTATGTTCATTGCAACGGCCAACGTGTTTGAAAATATTCCTTATCCGCTTCTTGATCGCATGGAGATTATCACACTCTCTGGTTATACCGTAGAAGAAAAACTTGAGATTGCGCAAAATTTTTTATTGCCCAAGAAATTAGCTGAGCATGCGTTGACCAAAGTACAATTTAAATTACCGGCGTCCATTATTACACTTTTAATTAATGATTACACAAAAGAAGCTGGTGTGCGACAACTGGAGCGTGTCATTGCGAAGCTCATGCGCAAAGCAATTCAAGAATTGCTTAAAAATTCGCACAAAACCCTGACGGTTACTGAAGATCTTGTTGTGCAGTGGCTTGGACAAACAAAGTATAAACCAACGCTGCTTGAGGGGACGGTGCAACCCATTGGGCTTGCGCGGGGGTTGGCGTGGACCGAGTTTGGTGGTGATGTGCTTGAAATTGAAACGACATTCTTTCCCGGAAAAGGTAATTTGACGTTGACAGGGCAGATGGGTGAGGTTATGCAAGAATCTGCTCAAGCTGCGTTGAGTTATGTGAGGTCGCAGGCGAGTGCGCTTGGCATCAAAAAAAGTATGTTTTCAGCAAATGATATTCACGTACATATTCCCGAAGGTGCAACGCCGAAAGATGGACCATCTGCTGGGATAACTATTGCATGCGCATTAATTTCAAGTCTTACTCGTACACCGATTCGCTCTGGGGTTGCCATGACCGGCGAAATTACTTTGCGTGGACGCGTTTTGCCTGTTGGTGGTCTTAAAGAAAAAATATTAGCTGCGCGTCGGTATGGTTTGAAAACTGTTATTGTGCCTAAAGAAAATGCATCTGATGTACAAGAAGAGTTAAAAGATATAGATCATGGCGTTGATCTTAAGTTTGTAAGTACGCTTGATGAAGTGATGCCGCATGTTCTTACCACAAATCCAATGCAGCCTAAAATGAAACTTTCACTTTTTACTACAAAGTAAAAGTTTTTACCATATTTTGGTGAAAATTATTAGTGCTTGAAGTAATGCGCAATAATGTTAGCGATTTGTGTAGCTGCCGTGCCATCGCCATATATGTGTTGGTCGCAATGATTGATGTTTTTTTGATGCATGCGTGAATTAATTGCCTGGACGATAGCTTCTTTGTTTGTGCCAACAAGGTTGGCAAAGCCGGCATGGATACCTTCGGGGCGTTCTGTTTCATTTCTGAGTATCAACACGTGCTGTCCGAGGGTTACTCCTTCCTCTTGAATGCCGCCAGAATCAGTAGCAATAATATCTGCATGTAAAATCATGAATATCATGTCTACATAATTAAGCGGTTTAATAATTTTTATGTTTTGTATTATATGTAATTGTGCTTGGTGTATCGCATCTTGTACCTGTGGATTTGGGTGCGCCGGATAGACAACATAAAGATTTTTATGCTGTTGCGTTGCTTGTTTGATGCCAGCATAAATAGCGCACAAACCATCGCCAAAAGATTCACGCCGATGTGCGGTAAGGAGCAGTAATTTTGAATTCTTTTCTTGTATTTTTTGAACAATGTTTTGCACGTTCTGAGAAACTGATACTGTTTGCTGTAAAATTTTTTCTTTAATCTGCAACAGCGCATCAACAATCGTGTTTCCTGTTTGAAAAATTGTGTGTTTATCGATTTTTTCTGCAAGCAAATTTTGTACAGCATGATTTGTTGGTGCAAAGTTGAACTGTGAGATGACGCTAATAAATTTTCGATTGGCTTCTTCTGGAAATGGCAATGCGATGTTTCCTGTGCGAAGCCCTGCTTCAACGTGTGCTACGGGAACATGTGCATAAAATGCCGCAAGTGCTCCGATAAAAGCCGTTGTTGTATCTCCTTGTACCACGACAAGTGCTGGGCGATATTTTTCCAGAACGGCTCGCATTTTTTCAAGAAGTGTGCTGGTCAGATAAAACAAATTTTGATTTCGCTTCATAACAGTTAAATTGACATCTGGTACAAGATTGAAAATGGCAAGAGCTTCTGTTAAAAGCTCTTTATGCTGCCCGGTTGCGCATAAAATAACAGGAAGTTTTTTGCGTTTAAGTGCATGGTAGAGAGGAGCTAATTTAATAACTTCTGGTCGTGTTCCAGCGATCAAAAGAGCTGACTGATGCACGTGTTCTCCCCGTAAAAATGAATTTTAATACGAACTTAAGCAATCATGACCATAATTACGTGAGTTAAAAGTATAACATAACGCGAACTCGATCTAACGAGCAAGAAGAGATTGATCACAAAATAGCGCAAT
>CAYSPS010000037.1:0-5789 GCA_964432975.1 uncultured Pseudomonadota bacterium
AAATTTTATGATGAGAGGAATGCTACTTCATGATTTATGCAACAACGCCATGCTCCGCAAAGATCAAATGCTGCGCAAAAACGACCGTTGCTCGCTGCAATAAAAAACTAACTTTAAAATAAAGTAGTCAAGAAAAAGATAACTTTTTTCGAACCATGCGCCACCAAGAAGCATCTTGTGGCGCTTCGCTTTGCTCTTTAAACACAATTAATTCTTGGCAAAAATTCTCAAGCTCAGCAAGCGATAACTTCTGCAAATACTCTGATTCTTGTTGCACAATTTCGTGCACCATCGCAAGTAATTTTTGTTGTGTTTTGCAGATTTGTGCAAGCAATTTTTGATCTTGCGTAAGATGCGCAGCACATAAACTTTTTATTGTGCCCTGTAGCGCATGATTAGCATTTTTAATTAAATCTCCTGCACAGCAGGCAATCTCTTCGTACAACTGCGTACGTGATTTTTTTATTTTCTTTTTTTTTGTCAGCACAAATTCTTGTACATCACTGTTTTTTACCGAACAAAAAACCGACACAGTGCTGTGCAAGCACAGCATTAAAACAAGATATTTCATGATCATGTTAACCAAACAAGTGGTAAAAATTTATACGCGTAGATTCCAACACTGAAAATCAAAACAAGCGCTGTAATAAAAATACTCGGTTGCCAAAAATAAATATTATACGCCTGGTGTGCAAGCGCCCAGGCAAAAATTCCCATTTGAAGCGCCATTGATATTTTACCAAATACAAGCGGCGCAAGCATGATAACTATTTTTTTTTGCATCAAATATAGCGCACCACACGCAACACACAACTCTCTTACAAGCACCAGCCAAACAAACCACGCCGATAGCAAGTGCGGCGCCAAGATCAACGCACTTAATACAAGCACGAGCATCACACTTTTGTCAGCAACAGTATCTAACAACGCGCCAATAGCACTCGTTTGCTGCAATGTACGTGCTAAAAAACCATCGAGAAAATCACTCAACATCGCATACACAACAAGCCAAAAAGCAAGCATCCAATTTTGACGCGCAAAAGCGATGGCCAAAATTGGCGTAAAAAAAATTCGCGTGAGCGTTACTATTGTTGCAGGGGTAAAAATTAATTTAGTGTACATCACGTGTAACACTTTCTTGACTAATCAATGCGGATCCATGACAAATATTCTTATCATAAAATGCCACAAATTGTCCTGGTGCAATCCCTTGATCGCGCACAGATAACTGCACAACACCCTGATTATTAGTAATTTCAAGTGCTGCGGGCGTCATTACTGGCCCGTGACGTAATTTCACCATAAAATCACGCGCTATCGGTGCATGTCCAACAATCCAATTAAAATCGGTCACATACACGCGTGAACGTTCTTTTTCTGGTTCATAATACGTACGTGACACAAAGACGGTATTGTCATGAATATTTTTTGCAACGACGTACCATGGGCCGCCACTTAACCCAATCCCTTGGCGCTGACCTATGGTATAAAACCAATAGCCTTTGTGTGCCCCAACGGTTTTACCAGATTCATATTCAATAAGTTTTCCAGCTTTTTCGCCCAAATGATATTTTACAAATTCATCAAATTTAATTTTGCCTAAAAAGCAAATACCCTGACTATCTTTGCGATCTTTAGTGGCTAAATCATCTTCATGTGCCAGCGCACGCACTTCTTGTTTAGTTAAATGCCCAATGGGAAAGAGCGCGCGTTGTAACTGTTGCTGACTCAGTTGTGATAAAAAGTATGTCTGATCTTTGATCGGATCTGGCGAAGTTGCTAATTCAACATAATCTTTATGCTGCACAAGCTGGGCATAGTGCCCCGTAGCAACTTTTTCAAATTCTGGCAAAATTTTGTCAAAAAACGCACCAAATTTTATTTTTTGATTACACAGCATATCAGGATTTGGTGTTTGCCCGGCTTTAATTAAGCGAATGGCGTACGAGACAACATTATCCCAATACTCTTGCTGCAATGGCACAACCTCAAAGGGCACACCTGCCTGCTTGCACACCGCCTGAGCATATGAAATATCTTCTTGCCACGGACATTCACCCAAATACGCAAGCTCATCTTCCAGCCAAATTTTTAAGTAAAAGGCGGTAATCTCATGCTCTTGCTTGGCAAGATTCATCAGCGCAACAGAACTGTCGACACCACCAGAGATTAAAACTGCTATTTTCATTGAATTTAATTTAATTTTTTAAAGCTATGCGCACGCTTGTGCGTGTGCTTTTTATGCAAGAGACCAGCCCGAGCCAACTTTGGTGCTAACGGTGCAGATGTTACCAGGTCATCGATACTTGTTACAGCAATGGAACCTTTTTTATGTACGAGCGCCTTCATTTTCACATTAATAGTCACATCATGCCCAAGTTCATTTAAAAATCGCATGATTCGTTCAAGAGAAAAACCTGCAAGCCTTCCACTAATAAGCGCAGAAATTTTCGGTTGATCAATTCCTAACACAATTGCTGCTTGTTTTTGCGTCAGCTTTTTTTTCTTGATAATGCCATGAATTTGCCGCACCAATTCAGCCTTTGCCAAAATTTCCTCAGGATTGGGCAAATTTAAATCGGCGAAAACATTGCCACTGCTTAATTCAATCTTCTTTTTCATACGTATCCCTATACATCTTTTGAGCGTCTTTCAGTCTTCTTTTGATCAAATCAATTTCTTTTTTCGGCGTGGCAATGCCACTTTTTGATTTCTTCTGAAAAACGTGTAATACAAAAACCGCTTTAGCCATCTTTATGGTATAAATCGCTCGAAATGTTCCAGAAGCGCCACGTTCGATAATCTCAATTATACCGGCACCGCCAAAACCCTTCATAATTTTGCTACGCAGATACCGTTCTCCATGCTGAGCAAGGTATAAAGCATGACCAAAACTACTTTTTATGTCATCTGGCAACTTATCAAGATCGCGTTTACTTGAGCCAACCCAAAACAGCGGCTTCAATTACACATCCTTAATTTCAGTGCACATGCTAAATATAGCATATTTTTTAAAAAAATACAGTTTTGTAAAAAGCTACATCATATGTTGACAACAAAAAATGCTGCTCGCTACGTTTAAATACGGAATCATATTTTCTAGGGGGACAGAGTGTGCGTATACAAATAATTGTATTATTTATTATTTTTACTGGCTACAAAATTTGCTTGTATGGCATGAAGCAACCTGAAGCTGCTACGGTGGATTTCCTTGTACAAACTATTATTAAAAACCAAGATTTCATGCGCAGTTTATTAGACAATAGCAAAACAAGCCTAGATTATTACGCACAATCAATTCAGACAGACGCAGACGGCAAGTTGCATTATCACCCACAAGAATTAGAGGCAATTATGGGCGATCTCCCGCCCGTTCTTGCTCAATACAAAAAAGATTTTGATGTCGCACAAAAGCAAATCGAGGAAATTCGTGCATCGCTAGCACAGGGAAAACCTTATGACATATGCGATGATCGCGGTACATGTTGGAGTCTAACAAGCGAAGTTACTCAAGACGACCTATATGTGCCAATCTTACAAGAAGTTCGTGACTTTTATGACATTACAGAACCAATAGTACTATTTGAAGGCCGTCCTACACAAAGCTCCTCCGGCGAGGAAGAGGCAACTACTTTTGACGGATTCATTTGCACTAATCGCGAATTTCGAGAAAACTCCGCACCTTATGGTTATATCAGAACAATCCTGTTTCACGAAGGAGCCCATATACGACATCATGACCGTGCGCTTCTTAAGGTTTTACAACAAAATCTTTCCCCAGATGAGCTGGCACCATTAATAGAAATTGGCATGCGCTTTGTTGAACGCCGCAACGACTCAATTGCGTGGCATGCAGTAAAATGCTTTCACTGTTTATTAGAAAGCGGGAAAATTGGCGCCCCATTGTATTACTCACCAGATTTAACTATGCGTGGCTACCTTTCACCATTTGGTTTACCAGATATGATTGATCAGCTTGTCAAAACTAACAGTGTGTGTACCCATCACAGCAAACAAGAATGGGAAGAATCTTTCGCACCAGAACTGGCCGGTTCATTTCTATCAACATTTTTAAACTTTGTACATTCCCCAGCCCCGACTGGGGTACGCCCAGAAGTATGGCAAACCGTTTGTAAATCGCTCAAATTTTATGGGTGGTTACTCAATGTAGGCAATGCCAACCAAGAAGAATTTAACATCATCATCGACGCAATACCAAAGCTTATGGAAGCATCGATAATAAGCCTAGACATAAACCAAACAACGCTCACAACGTTCTCGAAAAATATTTTTACTAAATTATTAAATCTTTCCGAAATCTATGTAAACAAACAACAACAAAAAAATGTTAAAAGAATAGCCAAAGGACATGACGTCGAAGTCATTGTCGAACCATCACCTGCTTAAAAGAAGGAACTTCTCCTTCAACAATTTATCAACAAGCGTACTTGCATCTTTCCACCCAAGTACGTTCCCTTGTTTCCTGATTTGTCTTTCATTGTGTGCATAGATCAAATATGCATCACGTGGATTGGTTTGAGCTATCTCATTCCAGTAGTCAAGACCACGAAATGAATCACTTGCAAGACTGGTTCCGGCTTTTATTTCAACCGGATGTAATTTTGTCCCATAGTCCAAAATACAATCAACTTCGTGCGCACCGCTTCCGTCACGCCAGAAATATACCGATGGCCGACGACCGACATTGCCATATTGCTTATAAAAATCAGAAATAATCAATGCTTCAAAAAGCGATCCATAAAAGTGCGAATTGCTCAACGCTTCTGGAGAATCAATGCGTAATAATGAGCAGGCAAGCCCGGTATCAAAAAAATAGAGCTTAGGCGTTTTTACCAACCGTTTGTTGAAATTTTTAAAATGTGGCTCCAAAAAAAATATAAGATAACTTGCCTCAAGCACTAACAATCATTCTTTAGCCGTCGGCGCAGAAATACCTGTTTCAGCAGCCAAAGCATTCACGTTACATAATTGACCAATTCGCCCAGCGCACAATTGCACAAAGCGTCGAAACACGAGCATATTTTTTGGATTAATCAATTGGCCAACATCACGTTGAATGTATGACGAAATATACGAAGGATAAAATTCTATTGGCGCAATATCTTCTGCATAAATACGCGGATATCCACCGGTAAAAATTATTTCATTAAGCGAATGCGCCAATCTATTTTTTAGCAACTCATGATTTGAAAGTGGCAGCAAATGTGAAGAGCTCGGCCGCAAGCGACCGAGCATCAAAAGAACCTGAGCTGTTTCGCTTTTGCTTCTTGAGCATCCATCTCCCTAATTTGATTTTGCACGTATTTGCGGATCACTTCCTCGCTCGCATTGCCTATTGTTTCCACGAAAAAACTCTGCGTCCACAACTTCCCTCCCCAAAAATATTTTCTCTTGATCTCAGGATACAACCTGAAGAAGTTTCTCGCAGATATGCTTTTCAGAACTTGCATAATCCAGGATAGACATATTTTTGGTTCTGATCTTACAACCATATGAATATGATCTTTGGGTATTTCAAGCTCTAAAACTTCAATATTATAGTCATACCCTATCTTATGGATAATGTCCTTTAGGCTCGCTCTATACGGTTCGGTAAAAACTTTGTGCCGATATTTCGGGATCCAAACAAAATGATATACAATCCGAAAGACATGATGCGAATTTTTAGCGAGTTCCACGAGCCGTTCCACTTATAATGAGCTTACGCTCATTATAAAGCTATCCAGCTCGGGAGCAAGCTCCCTAGATTTTCGCTTCGCTCTTTAAAT
>CAYSPS010000038.1:0-5532 GCA_964432975.1 uncultured Pseudomonadota bacterium
AAGATAGTTCGTTTGATTTTATTTGTTTAATTGAAGTGACGGGTGTATCGAGGGATCGAGACAGCCTGAACATTATGTGGCCACATTCACATGCATTGTATCAGAACAAAAGTGCCATTTCTGATAAACTAAAAAGCACTATGATAGCGGGGTTGCTGATACGCGTTGGTCATTGGTTGGCGCGTGCATTTTTTGTACAAATTGCATTGTTATATGTATATGTGCCAATTTTGATCGCATGGGGTATTCCTCTTTCGGTGTTGGGAATTTTTGGCGCCGTATTTTTTGTACCATTTTTAACCACGTATCTTGTAGTGTCGAGTCTTTTGTTTATTACGCACATATGTTGTATACCCAATAACTGGTGCGCAGCGTTATTAGATTTTCTTGCACGTATTTGGTGCTGGATGTTGCAATTTGGACAGCATGTGCCATGTATTGGTTTTGTGCATCCAGGATTTTTTGTATTGATACTTCTTCCCATCATCGGTGCCGGTATCGTACGTATGACAAGAAAATACGCATACTTTTGGCGCTTGTGCGTGCTGAGCGTGGGAATTACTGCGGTGTTGGGATTGCTTAAAATTTTTACACCACGTGCGCAGCAGACACATATTTTTTATCGCACGTCTTACGTAAATATTGTGCGTGATAACGAACATGTGACGGTACATTTACCGCGTATCAAAGCGCGTTTAAACAGTTTTGCACGCTGGTGGACATGTGAACTTACCTCGTGTTTGTATAAAAATTTTGGGAGTTGCCAAATCGATGAGATTGTTTTAGAAAAACCAACCAAAAAATTTACACAGATGGTGCGCACATGTGCTGCTCATGTACATGTGCGTGTGATGTGATTTGCAGTGCAGCTCTTGTTTTGTACACGCATTTTTTTATAAACTTATAGGTAGGGGAATGTTATGAAGTTTGTTACACATTTATTTGTGATCTTGTTTTGTATGTGCCGTGCACAAGTGCCAGAGCGATTGAGTACGACAATTGATGAAAATATTACGCGAGCAAATGTTGCAAGATTATTAGCGACCAAAGAATGTCAAAAATGTGATTTGCGGAGTGTAACCCTTAATGATGCGCAGTTGGATGGTGCAAAACTTGCTGGAGCGTATTTGGATAATGCGTTGTTGTACAATGCCAAACTTGCCGATGCTGATTTGAGTGAGGCATGCTTAAATTGGGTTAAACTTAATGGCGCCGATTTGCGTGGCGCGCACATGCGCAATGTGGATGCAAGTTATGCACAATTTAGTGATGCTAATATGTCTGGAGTTGATGCACCGAATGCACAATTTCAAAATACACAATTGATTGGCGCTAATGCACGAGATGCAAATTTTTCTGGTTCAACTTTAAGTTTAGCCATCTTGACTAATTGCGATTTAACCAATGCAAATTTAAATAATGTGATTTTTGCAAATGCCAATTTAGATAAAACGATCTTAACGGGCGCTTCAGTTGATGGCGCAAATTTCACCGACGCGCAGCTTAATGACCCGCGGCTACAAGATGCGCAGGAAGTTGCGCGTGCACTTTGCAGAGGTGGCGCCACTGTGCATAATGCGATCATTAACAATGAACGCATTTATCCACGCACCACACAAAATGAGCGATGCTAGCTTTTTTGGGCCCTTTTGCTATACTTAATACCACTTTAAGTGGTTGAAAGGGTTATCTATGGTTAGTATAAAAAATATTCTATTTGTGGCTTTTTGTTGTATCAGCTCACTTGCTGCACAAGTGACTGATATCAGCGATCAAAATCAATATAACCAAGCAATTAAAAGCGGGTTGGTTGTGGTAAAATTTTCTGCCCACTGGTGTCCACCGTGTCAGAAAATTAAGCCATATTTTGTACAGCTTTCAAACGATGCATACAAAAATGTAAAGTTTTATGCTGCCGATATTGATCATGTGCGATCACTTGCGGATTCATTGGGTATCCAATCAATTCCAACATTTGTTTTCTTTGTAAATGGTCAAAGAACAAAAACATTTACGGGATCAAATCGTGCTGCGCTCAAAAAAGCGCTTGATGATTTTGCAAGTAAAAAATAAGTAATTGAAGAGATTTGTTTTTAACAAAGGGAGTACAATGAATCATTACAGGAGTTGGGTAGTAATGTTGCTACCGGTGGTGCTTGCTTCATGTTCATGTTCTCGGGAACAAGCTGCACCAAGCGCCAATATGGCGCAAGCCGTTCACGGTCTTGTTACTGAAATTGTCAGTTTTGACGACATTCGTCCACATGAAAAAGCCGTTGTTAAATTTTATGCCACCTGGTGCGGTGCATGCAAAGCATCAAAAATACCATTTGAAGAATTAGCTGCTGTTTACAGCAATGTTCCATTTTTTGCCGTTGATGTTGATAAAGCGAGTGCACTTGCGCAGCAATTTAATGTCAGCAGCATTCCAACCATTATTGTGTTTGAAAAAGGTATTGCGCGTGAGCCGATGATTGGTTTTGATAGCGCAAAGCTCAAACAACAGCTTGGCGAACCACAGGCTCGTGTTGCTGAATCTACGGCTTCTGCTTCAGACCTTACTCGTGCCCCTGGGGCCATTTTAGCTATCACCAACGTTGATCAGTTCCAACCAGAAGTGCTTGAAATTAAGGGTATGCCAGTTATTGTTAAGTTTTATGCATCTTGGTGTGGTTTTTGCAAAATGATTGCGCCAGCGTATAAAGAAATGGCACAAAAGTATGGTGACAAAGTAAAATTTGTCGAGGTGGAAGCATCTAATCAAAAAGATTTGGCGCATAAATTTGAGATTCAAGGCTTTCCAACGTTTATTATTTTTATTGATGGCAAGCAACATGCTAAGTTTAGCGGTGCCAATAAACAGAAATTAGAAAGTGCCGTGAAAGCGATATATGGTTCCTGATTTTTTATCATAAATAACGTAAAGAGAGCGTGTAAAATTGCACGCTCTCTTTTTTTGAAAGAAAAAATATGTTCCTATTCTTACAAAAAATTTTTTGTATATATACGTTGTTATTACTGCCGTTGTTTGGTATATGGTGTCCGATTCATGGTATGGTACAAAAATTGTGCGGACAATTATTTGGTATAGCAATTGATGTGCATGCACCTGATCAAGAGCTTGCAGGAGTTTGTGAACAAATCAATAAAAACTCGATTGGCAGTGTGCTTATTGTTGGCGATATTCGCGAAGTACGTCCCCCTGGTGTTGATCCACGTGGTACGCTTGCACAATGGGTCCATGTCGTGAACACGATTTTGTGCACATGCCATCCACGTCCATTAATTTTGGCAGATTTTGAAAATGGTGCCTGTATGCGATTGAGCGATGCGCCGTTTTTGCCGCGCGCACTTACCTGTGGTGCAATTGCTGATGAACAGTTGATTTTTGCCTATGGACGTGAGATTGGACGTCAATGCCAGCTTTTGGGTGTCGACATTAATCTTGCACCAGATCTTGATGCTAATACCAACCGATTAAATCCCATTATTCATGAACGCTCTTTTGGTTCAAATCCAGAACGCGTTGCACGCGATGGTTGTGCGTATATACGTGGGCTTTCTTGCTATAACGTACTTGCATGTGGCAAACATTTTCCTGGTCACGGTGATACAAAAATTGATACGCATTTTGGTTTGCCTGTGGTTAATCATGAATTAAAGAGACTTCATAATGTCGAACTGTACCCGTTCGTGTGCGCAATCAAAGCTCATGTGCCATGTATTATGAGCGTGCATATTCGTGTGCCAGCGTTAGACCCTGATGGTTATTGTGCCACCGTTTCGCACAAGATTTTAACTGATATTTTACGCGAACAAGTCGGTTTTCAGGGTCTGGTAATTTCTGATGCACTGCGCATGCGTGCACTAACGAATAAATTTGATGCTGACGAGATTATCGTGCGCGCATTTCAAGCAGGTAATGATCTATTACTTTTTCCTGCAGATATTGATCGTGCCGTTCGTGCGCTTATGCATGCATGTGAAACTGGCGTTATTGCACCAGCAGACGTGCACGCGCGCGCTGAAAAAATAAAAGATCTTAAGCAAAAATTAGAAATCGAGAAAAAAGCGGTACTTGCAGATGCTTATGATATCAAACAAAAATTAGAAACGCTTGATTTTGGTGTGTTAAGAAAAAATCTTTATCGTGCGGCCATTACGTGCGTGCGTGATGAGGCGGCGCTTTTGCGGTCTTTATCTACAAAAAAAATGGCCTGTGTAACGGTGGGAGCATCAGTGCATAATGTTGTTGCTGTACGTATGCGTGAACTGGGTGTAGAACTCGAAACTTTTGATTTTGCGCAAATGGATCCCACAAAATTATTGTTATCATTGGCAGATTATGAGGCTGTTTGGGTGTTTGTGTATGATATTGTAAAATTCGATTTTAGAACGTATGGCATTGCACCAACCGTTCACACCTTTTTATCAGCGCTTGCAGAGCGCAATAAGCGATACGGCGTCGTGCTTTTTGGTACGCCATACACGGCTTATGTGTTTAAATATGCGCCGACTGTGCTGATTGCCTATGATGAAACACCGGCGGCACAATCTGCAGTTGCAGAAATTTTAGCCGGGCAACAAAAACCGATTGGGTGCATGCCCGTAAATCTTGATTAAATCTCAATCGTTTGTCCATCGTGCGCGATGCGCGCAACAACAGCGCGTTCACGACCAAGTTTTTTGATATATGCTGTTGCAGCTTGATGATTGCGAACAATCTCGCTGCCGCAATGTGTAAAAATTGCATGTGCAACATTGGCCTTTTTGCACCACGTGAGTTGCGTGCTGACTGCCGCATGTCCATAAATATCTCCGGTCGGTGTGCGGCGCACGAGTGATGTCGTGATGGTTGATCCATCGCCAATATATAATAAAATGCCTTTCAGAGCGCGTTTGATATTTTTGAGGTACACGATATCGCCGGTATAAAAAATTGTTGTTGTTCCAACACTGATACGATAACTTACCGCTGGGGCAAGCAACGAGTGTTTGTTGGCGAGTGCAACAAATGTGATGCCGTACACCGTAAATTTTTTGTTGAGTCGTATAACGTGGCGCATATCATCAGCGATGAGATAGTTTTTCATGCGGTGCCAACACCTGCGCGGGGCATAAACAGGGCATCGTGATCCATGCATGAGCCCATATGCATGGTCTGGATGGGCATGAGTGAGCACGATGGCATCTGGCTTGATGCGCCAAACTTTGGTCAGCCAATCAACACCACAATCAATCATAATTTTTTTACCGGCAGCTGTAGTGATCAGTGTTGCGGTGTGCCGTGCATGCATGCGCGTTTTGAGATCGATGTAACCACGTGTGCCTAAAAACGTAATGCGCATAAGAGACTCCCGTATTATTTTTTGATCTAAAAATTCAATACAAAAGCATTTAAGTTTATAGTGCATACAAGAAGCAAAGAAAGAAAGATATTTTGTGGCCGATGATATTACGTATTTAAAATTAGTTGAATTAACGCGAACTCGACATAAGAGTTAAACAAAATAAAAAAATGAACTACTCTTT
>CAYSPS010000039.1:0-4101 GCA_964432975.1 uncultured Pseudomonadota bacterium
AAAGAGTAGTTCATTTTTTTATTTTGTTTAACTCTTATGTCGAGTTCGCGTTAATAATACTAAACTGTTAGTAAGGACTTGTTTATGAGTAGCATGCCAACTGTTGTGTTGATTGGCCGTATGAATGTCGGAAAGTCTACACTTTTCAATCGTATCAGCAAAAAAGAACGTGCAATCACCCTTGATTATGAAGGCGTAACGCGCGATTTTTTGCGCGAAACAATTCGTTGGCACAGCGTACCCTTTGATCTTATCGATACCGGGGGTATCAGCCTCAAAAAAGTTTCTGATCCAATCATGGAGCAGGTGCGACAAAAAGCACTTGAGCTTGTTCATCATGCGGATGCAGTTCTTTTTATGGTCGATGGAACAACCCCCCTCACCTTAGCGGAAAAAGATCTTGCCCGTTGGTTGCATAAAGCTGGACGCCCGGTCATTGTTGTTATTAACAAAACAGACGTCAAACAATCTCAGGAATTTGTTGGTGAATATGAACAATTAGGCTTTGCGCAGGTACTGCCAATTTCTGCAGCACACAATCGCGGAGTTAACGAACTGCTTGACCAAGTGATTCAATTACTACCGCGCGCGAAAATTCAAAAAGCTGGTGAACAACGCTTGTGCAAAGTCACCCTGCTTGGACGACCAAATGTTGGCAAATCATCACTCATGAATCAACTGCTCAAAAAAGAACGTACTATTGTCACTGATATTCCAGGCACAACGCGTGAAGCCATTACTGATACACTTCAATTCTATGCTCAAACGATTGAGCTTACCGATACGGCCGGCGTACGACGATCGCGTAAGGTCGATGAACCGCTCGAAGAACTTATGGTCAAAAGCTCACTCAAAGCAGTACGCGATGCAGATATCATTGTCTTGGTTGGCGAAGCACAAGAAGGTCGCCTGACCGACCAAGAATTAAAGCTTGCTTTTTATGCATTCGAACAGGGTAAAGCGGTTATACTCGCGATTAACAAAAGTGATCTTTTGGAAAAATACACCCAAGAACAATGGAAAGATCATTGCGATTATTATGATTTTTTTTATAACAAAGTTGAACGTGTTTTTATTTCGTGCAAAGACGGAACAAACATCGGCAAACTGGTGCCATTGATTGCGCAAGTACGCGAAAGATATTTGAGCGAGTTTGACTCAGATGATTTAACAAAACTTTTCAAGCAAGAACTCATCCATCGCCCATTGCATAAGCAGAAACAACGCATTGCAATTATCAATGCACGTCAGGTAAAAACTGGACCACCAACAATTTTGCTCAAGGTTGAAAATCCAAAACTTTTTGGTGAACGCGAATGTGCATATTTCCAACAGATTTTGCGAGCACATTATTCACTCAAAAGCGTACCAATTTTTATAAAAATGTCTGAACGGTGACAGCCCCACGTTCTTTGTGATATGGTAAACCCGATTGTTTAAATTTTATATGAGGACATATGCGCATTACAATTTCATTTTTACTTTTGACTACCTGCATGCCACTTTTGTATGCAATGCATAAACCAAACCAAGCACGGCCTGTTCCTTACGAGAAAAAACAAAGAGTGATCTGCGCGCTGTGCTTAAACGCACTAAGACCCAATACAAGATCAACAAAAACATTTGGTTGCCAACATTGGTTTCACAGACATTGTTTAAGATTCTTTGACTTAACTGGCAAGGGCGTATGCCCAGCATGTAATTTTAATGTTGAAAGCAGTCATCCATCAAGCGAGGTTGATGTCGATCGAAGTTCATCAGCAAGTTCAAATTCTGCTGCCAGCTGCGCGCGCAGAAATTGGCGCGATCTTATCGAATGCCTCCGCAATTCTCCACACTCACAAGCTGAATAATCCCATAAACACCTAAAAGGGAGTACCACATGAACGTATCAATGACGTATCGTGGCATACAATCGTCTCCTACTATAGATGCTTATGTTCAAGAAAAAGTTAAACGCGTTGAGCGCATGCTCAACCACGAACGTTCTCCGATCAAACTCGAGGTAGTGTTGGAATCACATCCAACGCACGCACAACATGCGGTTGAGTTACGTTTGCATTGCGCCGATTATCACGTGCGCGCACAGGGCCAAGGTGCAGATTTATATGCACAAATCGATCTTGCATTTGACCGATTACTTGAGGAAGTGCGCCGAGAAAAAGATCGAAGAGTCAGTACACGTAAAGAACAAAATATTTAAGAAGCGTGCTCCTGAAGTAACGACCCTAATTGCATGCCAACTTCTGGTTTTGTGAGGCTATAAAATTCAGCGCCCCAGCGTTGAATAACTGATTCTGTTTTTTGATCAATTACAAGCAATACGGGGACGCCTAAAATTGAAAACTGCTTACTCAATGCGCCAAATTCTGGTGAAGTGCCAGCATCTATGTGGACAGGGATCGTTGCATTCAAAAGTGATGCAATATAAGCATCATTTAAAATACAACGATCTATTGCGGTACAAATAGAGCAATATGATGCACCAACGTCAACAAAGAGCAATTTATTCACTGCACGAGCTTCTTGCAGAGCGGCAATGTAATTTGGGCGCCAATTGACAAGCGTGCGTTGTTCTGTTGGAACAATTGTACGTTGTATGGCCATAATATAAAGCAAAACAGAACCAATTAATCCGCCAACACCGAGAATCATACGCACGATGCGCGCAGTTAATGATGCATATATCGATAAAGTAAAAAGCGTATATAAAGCAAATGGCAGCAAGCTACTGGCAATTAACCAGAGCAATAAAGTCACTGACAAAATATTACTCATGTAGTAAAAGCAAAGCGCAAACAATAAAATACCAAAAATCTTTTTCACTTCAACCATCCATAAACCACTTTTTGGCATAAAACGCAGCGCCGGTGTAATGGTACCAATCAGCAACAATGGAATACTCATGCCAACACCAAACATAAAAAGCAATGCAAATCCAAGAAGCTTACTTCCTAATGTTGCAACAATGCTTAATAAAAATGCCAAACCCGGCGACAAACACGGCGAAGCAACCGTGCCACTGAGCACGCCGAACACAAAAGCTGACACAAGCGACCCAGTTGGGCGCGTGTCAGCAGAACGCTTAAACCACGAAGGTAAACGAATTTCGTACAAACCAAACATAGAAAGTCCAAAATAGGCAAGCATGAGCACGATTGCAATGATCACAATTGGTTTGCTCATAAGACTGCCAAAAAAAGCACCGGTCAATGCGGCACTTAAACCCAAAACGGCAAACATGAGAGCAATGCCCAAGGTATAGCTGAACGCCAAAAAGAAACTGTAAAAAAGCGAGCGCTGTCCCTGCCCTTGTAAAATACTGACAGTAATTGGAATCATTGGATAAATGCATGGAGTCAAACTCATAAGTATACCAAGCAATAACGCAAGAATTAATTTAACCCAAAAATATGTTGTCGTTGCCAACAAACGTTGCACGTAATCGCTGAGCGCACCACGCTTCTGGTGCGGCGCACTACAAGTAACGGGCACATTTGCAACTGGCGCAGCAACTGTTACTGCAAGCGTTGATTCGTGCGTAATTACCTGCTGCTCATTTTTTTGCGTCAACTCAAATGCTTTAAACTCTGGCGCTTGCTGCAGATTAGTAAGTAAACCGACTATCAGCGCTGCATGATTATCTGGTGCACTTTCTTGTAACACACCGATAATTTTAAAAGTATCTTTTAAAACTTTTTTGTTTTCATGAAACCGTGCATCAAAAAGCTCTTGCGTATCGGCATCTATTTTCCAAGAAACAACCGCTACACTTGGACTACTTGCATACACACGCACCGTATCAAAATAGGTGTATTCATCTTTCTCTTGCTGTACTGTTACCGTAAAATTACGCTGATGATCTTGCTCAGATTGCAAGTCTAAAGATAATTGTACTGACTTTGTTACAGACGAGCACAATAAACACGTACAAAAAATAAAAAATCTTTTCATATGACAACTCCACCAAAAAATCTTACTCTAGCGTACTACGAATTGAGCCACTTGCGACAGGGCTTAACATTTTTGCTGATACGCCAACTCTCTGTCATAGCAACGTGATAATGTCATAGCGCCAGCAACATGAAAATGTCATACCCC
>CAYSPS010000040.1:0-3724 GCA_964432975.1 uncultured Pseudomonadota bacterium
GTGATTGAGCAAGATCAACCATTGTATGATGAACCTCTTTTTGCTGAACCACAATCAGCGCAAGATACGATAGCATCAAACAACGCCACAAAAGAATCGATCTAAGCCGTTAGCAATTAACTTGTACAACAATCAATCACCCGATACGCTAGAAAGTAAAGATTTTTTACTTGTTGGTATGGTAGCATGACACAAAAAAATAATGTTTCACTCATAGACAGTCATTGTCATCTTAATTTACTCGTCAAAAAAGAATTTAATGATTTGCCATTAACAAAAGAACAAATTACGGCCGCACGCGAATATATCGATCAAGCTGCACAGGTTGGCGTACATACTATAATCAACGTCGGCACCAATATATCTGAAAATTTAAATTGCATTACTCTCGCGCATGAATATCAATCAGTGTATGCCGTTGTCGGTATTTATCCGACAGATCTCACCGATAATTGGCACGACGACATAAAAATTCTTGAAAAAATGCTGCGTGAAAAAGAAAAAAATAAAATTGTCGGTGTTGGTGAAATCGGCATCGATCTTTATCGTGCTGGTTATAATTTAACACGACAAATTGATGGATTTCGCGCACAAATTGAGCTGGCGCTCAAATATGATGTTGCTATCGTCATCCACACACGTGCTGCTGCACCAGAAACACTTAAAATTTTACAAGAATTTAAAGGGCAAATCACGCGCGGCGTTATACATTGTTTTTCATATGACTGGTCAATTGCGCAAGAAATTTATGCGCTCAGCCTGTGCATCAGCATCAGTGGCGTTGTGTTAAATCCAAACAACACAAGCCTGCACACGGTCGTACAACGCACCGAGCTTGAACATTTGTTAATCGAAACAGATGCACCATTTTTGGCCAAACACTTTCCAGACCATCAAAGCACACCAGCACACATTGTGTTCGTCGCCCAAGAAGTTGCACGGCTTAAAAATACACGTTATACAGATGTTGCACGCGCCACAAGTACTAATACGAAACGCATTTTTGGTCTCATGACATAACTGTTGCAATCATCTCAACACACGACCTAATATTCTACGTGTGCATAGCATGTAAAAGAAGGGGTTGAACATGCTGCAAAGAATAATTATAGTCAGCATAGTGTTATTCGTAGAACAACACCACGCTATGGAATTACACGTGCGCGCAGATTCATTTCGACATGATCATTTTGTGCGTACCAAACTGCTCATCAATGGACGTTGGCACACATTCTTTCTTTCAGAAACACATGTCGATCAGTTACATGAGCCGCAGATAGTTATTGAGCTTAACTGGATGGATTTATTTGAATCGTATTGCATTACTGAAAAATGGTATTTCGCTTTTAAGCCCACGATAACCTATAACGTGCCAGTCAGTATAAGTACGAGTGATCTTTTAGAATGCTCCCAACGTTTTATAGAGCGCGTACCGAAACAAGATTTATCATCTTTTTTGAATGGCAGCCGATATGTAAAAATAACCAAAGCTGCTTTGCCACTGCCATGCCAATTTAAAGCCGCATTTCACCGCATCTACTCTCAACAACCTGACATAACATTGCCCCCCTCGAATCCGCCACAAGCACCCTCACTTTTACCAGCCACAGCACTCACTATTTCTTTGGACCATGTTCGCGATGGACGCCTTCAAGTACACGAGCATACCAAGCAATCAAGTGATACTGAACACGTTCCAACTGAAAAACTGACGCTTGTTTCATACGATTTTTATAATCACGCGGAGCACAATAGCTTAGTATAAGGTACTCATATTATCTGAGTTGATTATTGACAAATTTTTGCATAGAATCATATACTGTATATTAGTATAAAAAGCGCTCATTTTTTAGGCAAGAAAGGACCATTAAATGGCAAAAAAAATTATTGGCATTGATTTGGGAACAACGAATTCTGTCGTATCATTTATGGAGGGTGGCAGTCCAAAAGTTATCCCCAATAAAGAAGGCGGTGACGCGACTCCGTCAATCGTTGCATTTACCAAAGATGGCAAACGCCTGGTAGGTATTGTCGCCAAACGTCAGGCAGTTACCAATCCAGAAAATACCATTTTTTCTGTCAAACGTTTGATTGGAAACAAATTTGACGAAGTCAAAAATATGGTCGCCAAACTTCCATACAAGGTAGTAAGCGCATCAAATGATGATTGCGCCATCGATATTCAGGGGAAAGAATATAGCCCTCAGGAAATTTCAGCCGCAATTTTAAGTTATCTCAAACAAGCTGCTGAAGATTATATCGGCGAAACGATTAACGAAGCCGTCATCACGGTACCAGCATATTTTAATGATGCGCAGCGGCAAGCAACTAAAGATGCAGGAAAAATTGCTGGGCTCAAAGTTGAACGTATTATCAATGAGCCAACTGCAGCAGCGCTTGCTTATGGACTTGAAAAGAAAAAGAGCGGTACGGTCGCTGTCTTTGACTTTGGTGGAGGTACGTTCGATATTTCGGTGCTGGAAATTAATGAAGGGGTCATTGAAGTGCGTTCAACCAATGGTGACACACAACTTGGTGGTGATGATATTGATCAAATACTTGTCGATTATTTAGTACAAGAATTTCAAAAAAATCAGGGCATCAATTTACGCACCGACCGCATGGCGCTTCAACGGCTTAAGGAAGCAGCTGAAAAAGCAAAAATTGAACTTTCTGGTGTTGCAGAAACAGAGATTAATTTACCATACATTAGCGCTGATGCCTCTGGACCGAAACATCTGACGATGAAACTTTCGCGCGCCAAGCTTGAATCATTGTGCGAACCAATTTTTAAACGTCTCATCGAACCATGCAAACGTGCGCTCGCTGACGCGAATTTGAAGCCAAGCGATATCAATGAAGTGTTGCTCGTTGGTGGCTCAACCCGTATGCCAAAAGTGCAACAAATCGCACGCGAAATTTTTGGTAAAGAACCAAATAAATCCGTTAACCCCGATGAAGTTGTTTCTGTCGGCGCTGCAATTCAAGGTGGCATTTTAGCTGGTGAAGTAACCGATGTACTTTTGTTGGATGTCACTCCGTTATCGCTCGGCATCGAAACGCTCGGTGGTGTCATGACCAAACTTATTGAACGCAACACAACCATTCCAACAAAAAAATCCCAAGTTTTTTCAACAGCCGAAGATAATCAAACTGCGGTTGATATTCGCGTGTTTCAGGGCGAACGCGAATTTGTCAAAGACAACATGCTTTTAGGGCAATTCCGCCTTGAGGGAATTCCTGCAGCACCGCGCGGTATGCCACAAATTGAAGTTACATTCGATATCGATGCTAATGGTATTGTACACGTATCTGCCAAAGATAAAGGCACAAATAAAGAACAAAAAATTACCATCACCAGTAGCAGTGGACTTAAAGAAAAAGACATTGAGCGCATGCTCAAAGAAGCAAAAGAACACGAAACTGAAGACAAAAAAGCTCGTGAAGCTATCGAAAAAAAGAATCGTCTTGATGGACTTATTTTGGAAATCGAAAAAACCGTACGCGAAAATAAAGAAAAACTGCCAACAGACGAAGTTAAAAACGTTGAAGCCGCGCTTGAAAAAGCTCGGCAAGCGCTCAAAGAGCATGAACACAATGCTGACGAGCTCCAAAAAGCAACTGATGAATTGTTAAAATCGTCGCACAAAGTAGCAGAATTGTTGTATAAGCAAGAACAGCAAAAAACATCAGAGGAATCTAAAAAAGATGAAGAACGCATTGA
>CAYSPS010000041.1:0-3653 GCA_964432975.1 uncultured Pseudomonadota bacterium
ACTGGATATAACGCGCCAACTGGCCAGCCTTCTGATGAAAAAGCAGGCCCGTGGGTAAAAAGAAATTTATGTGGTGCGGTTGAAGAACGTGCTTGTGTTCTAAACCACTCGATTTGCTCAGTATCATACCCATTGTCCCATTGGTAAGCGCCGCCATTAGCAAAACCAAATCCATCAAGAATAACGAATAATGATCGTTCATTGCCGCTGCCATACTCAAACGAATAGGCAAGTTTTTTGTAGTTAGTTGGTCCGTTATCTGGCATATTGCTAAAAATGGTTTGATATTGTCCTTGTAAAACGTATTCGGTCCAACCTGTTCCTCCATACAAATCATTGTTGCCAACAACAACATAAAAAGGGATTCCGTTTAAAGTTTGCTCCATAAAGCTTTTCCAAATATTTAAACGGTTGTCTGCAATTGGGTAGGGGTATGGTGCTGGAGGGGTTGCCCTTGGAAAAGCGCCACGAACCATATCTCCCAAGAAAATTACAAATTCTGGAAGTGGATTGAGCGCGGTAATTTGTGAATTAATGAAAGACAAAACTGCCCGGTTAAAAATCTCCTCGTTAGTTGTGGCGCGACAATCGCCATAGACGACACAACGAAATCCAAAAACTTGTATTACGGCTACAAGCCACAAACTGAGAAAATATTTAATAAGCTTCATGACATATCTCCTAAAAATTAATTACGAGGCCAAGATTGGCACTCCCCAAGTGGCACGTTTTGCGTGTTGCTAAGCATGCACAGCGATTAAAGCAGGTAGTATATTTGGTAAAACGATAGCGTAGAAAGAGATCGAGAGCACAATGTTTGCTTACAGAGCAAGAAAATCCTGCATCTGCCATGAGACACGCAGATCGTTTTAATACTTTTTGTGCGGGGTTGATTGTTGTTGTATTTGAAACTACGACGGTAAAGTTATTGTCCTCAGATGCTACGTGTGGGGAAACCGTGAGACATGCACATTGCTTAGTTACAAATAATCCTGGTCCTACAGCAAGATATGTTTGCAAGCGACCGCGAGGATATTCTTCGGTACAGTGGTGTTTCCAGCGGTATGCCAGTGGCAGTGCAAGCGTGACGGCAAAGCCACATTCGTTCAAATAAGTATTTGTGGTTGCACAAGCAGGATCGCTTTGTTCATTAGTTGTATCTATGTAATTGATGCATGTGCATGCACATTTGCCATAATTTAAACGATGATATTGGCAGTCAAGCCACAGGCCAAACGAGTTTTGTTGATGAAACCAGCCACCACATTTGATTCCTACAAGAGGGCGAGTTTTAATTGTCTGCAGTTTATTGCGCGTGAAACAAGCACAAAGTCCTTCAATACCAAAAGTATTTTTTGTGATTATGCAGGTATATTTTTCAGCGCCAAAAAGAATACCTCCATACGGTTCCACATAAAATTCAGTGAAAATTTTTGGGCAGATACCAACCAAAAATAGCAAAGAACAATAGCGCAAAAGTCTCATAAACTTCCTTTATTTTGCCTTTGCATGCAGTTATTGAGTAACGTGCTGGCGAGAGCATATCATAGATTGATACGCAAAAAATACTTTCGTATATGTTATTAGCGTGCCGAATAGAACAAAATTTAGTGCTTACTGACCGTAAGTGACGAACCGTTCTGATGTGCTTTGAGTTGTGCAATGCCACCAATAGGAAATGTTATTTTTGGGTCGGTATGGCCAAAATCAACGTTTGCCAGCACCGGCACAGAAGCAAGTTCTTTTTTAGTTTTGATAATTTGTATCAGAAGTTTATCACTCATTTTTGAAGCTTGTTGAAATCTTCCTATCACAATTCCCTTGACGCCTTTAAATGTCGGCTGCTGTATAAGTGATTGCAAGAATCTGTCAAAATGGTGCGGAAGCGCTTCATAGTCGTCTTCTAAAAACAAAATTGAATTTGTTAAATCTGGGAAAAATTGGGTACCTTGCAAAAGTACGAATGATCCCAAATTGCCACCAAGAATTCTTCCCTCGCACATACCTTCATTAATAACTAAAAAGCCGGCGTTTTTGTGGAGATGGCGATCTTCCTGGTTTTTGTACCAAACATCATCACTCCATGATGTACTTGGTTTAATTTCAATAGGGTTTTCATGAAACAATGCTTTTATCATGTACTCGAGCGTGTAATCAAAATGTAATTTTTGCCCAAGCGTTGAATAGTGTGGGCCAGAATAAGAAACGAGCCCTGTTTTGGCAAAAATGGCATTGTTTAAGACTGTAATATCTGAAAAACCGCAAAAAATTTTAGGGTTTTTTCTAATAATTTCCCAATCGATATAATCAAGCAATTGATTGGCGTTAAAACCACCAATAACCGTAAAAATTGCTTTTATCGCTGGATCACGAAAAGCTTCATGAAGATCTTCAATACGCGATGTTGTCGACGAAGAGTCAAAATCATCACATTCTTCAACATGTTTTGAAAAACTTACTTTCAACTTCAGATCTGCAAGCCGTTGATCGGCGATTTTACGCGCGTCGTCAGAAATAATTCTTGAAGAACGTGATGGCGCGATAATGCGCACTTCATTGTGGGCTGACAATTTAACGGGATAAATAGTTTTTAGTGTCATGGAACTCTTCTATTGAAAATGATTGTGTTCAGCAATCAAACCAGTTTAAACTTTACTAAAATTGAAAGTTTTTATGTCAAAAACATTTTACAAAATATTTTTTCTGAGTGCGATTGTTTTAGGTATCGGTGGAGCATTCCTGTATTTGCATAATGTGACCTTTATGTTACACTTTTAAATGTGAATACGATTGAGATAATAATATACGCTACCGATGCTGGCATGGAACCATTTTCTGACTGGCAGGACAGGCTTGAGAAAGAACTAAAAGCCGTTGTCATGAAACGATTGGATCGTATAAGACTCGGCAACTTTGGAGATTCTAAGCGCTTACAAGGAGTCAGCGGAATCTGGGAGCTTAGAATTGATCATGGACCTGGTTATCGCGTGTATTTCGGAAAAGAGGGCTATAGAGTTGTTATATTGCTAACAGGGGGAAGTAAAAAAAGCCAAACATTGGCTTGATTATAAGAGGTCATTGTGAAAAAAAATCTGAGAAGTTATCAAGAAAAATTACTAGAAGATTTACGCGATTCAGAACTTGCTTATCATTACTTAAACGAAGCTCTGGCCGATGAAGATCCCCGCCTGTTTCTTCTTGCTCTTAAAAATGTGCATAAAGCTCAAGGTGGACAAATGACTGACCTTGCTCAAAGAACAAATTTGAGCAGAGAAAACTTGTATCGTATTCTCTCCAAAAGGGGTAACCCGAAACTGACAAGTATTATTTCTTTGTTGAGTGCAGCCAACTAAAAAGCGTTGATGATTTTATTGGGCTTGCCCACTAGAAGGGAATGCTCGAGCGCATAAAGAGGCATGGCAAGAAATTTTAAATTTTCTTGAGAAGAATGTGCGAGTATGAAAAATGGATTGTTTCCAGAAAATTATGGTTTAGAAAATCTTGTTCAAATGTGGCGAGATTTTATTGATTGGGATAAGCGTAGGGCCGGTGAAAATAATTTTTTGATTAATCAACTTAGCAGTTTCTTAATGTTAATATTAACGCGAACTCGATCTAACGAGCAAGAAGAGATTGATCACAAAATAGCGCAA
>CAYSPS010000042.1:0-1881 GCA_964432975.1 uncultured Pseudomonadota bacterium
GTTGCACTCCGCGTTGAGGCAACTGACACGTCAGACACCTTTAAAGTTTCAGGTCGCGGACCATTACATTTAAGCATTGTGATCGAGACCATGCGCCGCGAAGGATTTGAGCTACAACTTTCAGCACCTGAAGTTATTTATAAAACAATCGATGGCGCACAGTGCGAACCAATTGAATGGATGGTTATTGACGTGCCCGAAGAATATCAGGGCATTGTCATGGAACGTTTGGGACGCAAAAAAGCCCTGTTGCAACACATTGAACATCACAGTGACGGACGTTTGCGTATGGACTTTAAAATTCCATCACGCGGCCTAATAGGTTTTAAAAATCAATTTTTAACCGATACACGTGGCACTGGTATCGTCACCTATCAATTTAACGGTTATGAATCATACAAAGGTGATATTCCCGGCCGCACACGCGGAGCGCTTGTATCGATGGAAAATGGTTCAAGCACTGCCTATGCACTCGATAATTTACAAGAACGCGGCACGCTTTTTATCGGCGCCGGTGCACCAGTCTATGAAGGCATGATTGTCGGTGAGCATAGTCGCGACAATGACTTGGATGTCAATCCTTGCAAACTCAAAAAATTGTCCAATATGCGCGCATCTGGTTCTGATGACCTCATCAAACTTGCACCACCACGCATCATGGATTTAGAAATGTGTATGGAGTGGATTAATTCAGATGAACTCATCGAAGTCACACCAAACTCAATACGATTGCGCAAAAAGAAGCTTAAAGCACACGAACGACGATAAAAATCACAAATTAGTTTACTTTATGCCGGCTTTTTCGATATGACATTTACCATCGCGCAGTTGCAAAGCAGCCGTATCAAATGAATACACGCGCCCTTCTTTGCAGCAGAGATTACATGCATTAGCAGCAGGACATGCTGGCAATTTGAGCTTCTTGGGCGATTTCTTCCCAGCCAATAATGGCAACGCTACCAACAAAAATACAACCAATATGAGACGTTTCATAAAGCTCTCCTTTTTTAATAATCTCAACAATTAGTTTATATTTTCAGCCAATCATTTTGCAAGAGTTACTCAATAAAACCAAAAGCTGCTAAACAAATATGTTTGTCGTATACTTTAAAATAAAGAACATATCAACCAAGGGTACTGAATTAAAGCGGTGAAATGAGGAAATTTATCATGCATAAAAAAATTTCTGAACCAAAATTTGTTGTTGATCAAAAAGGTAAGCGCACTCAAGTGCTTCTCAATATCAAAGAATACCAAGCACTTATAGAAGAACTTGAAGATAGACGTGATGCAATGCATGCCGAAAAAATTATTAAAAAAACAAAAAAAGTTTACCCACTTGCTGCGATCGAACAAAAATTACGCAGGCAGGAATTCATATAGAAACATTAAATAAATGGGTTATTTGAATTGTGTCGTAATGTCTTCGTATATCATCGGTTCTTCCATTGGATAACTCAAAATTTTATCACCGTCAAATGTAAGGTTATTTAAATCAACAACCCGTATATTCATATTATTGTATGTGCGATAGTAGTATCGCAGATTGGTAATGTCAGTAAATGTTTCCCACTGCGTGTACATAAACTCTTTTGAATCTTTGTTTGTTTGTGAAACAATTCCTTTGGTAACGAAAAATAGATTCATTATATGAATTGCCTGTAAAATCGCTTGGTCTACATGAGCGACTGGTTGAGCCCAGCTTGGATAAGTTACCGCACGAACAAATCTGGAAGGTGACCCAAAATCGCAGGGTATCCCTTCCAAACATATTTTTCCCATTGATTTTAATCGAGACAGCTTGAGTTTTGCATAAGGAATACGTGATAGTTGTTTCTTTGTGTCTTGCGATAAAAGATTGACATGGCATCTGAGATTAAT
>CAYSPS010000042.1:1891-3640 GCA_964432975.1 uncultured Pseudomonadota bacterium
GGCGGATCGTCGGCTATAGCACCAAATGGATCTTCAAATATTTTTAACTTGCCACCAAGTGGTTCAATAACAATACTCTTTCCAGTCTGATCAACAACAAAATAGTGCAGCGCACTATTTTCGTTATCAGAAGAATGATTTGCTGGTAGCACGGCAATATCATCAAGATGTTCCCTTACTTCGTCTACGCTGGCAAATGATGAAAGCAACCATGCACCTAATTCCCATGGAGCAAGTGTTTGCTTTGCGTTTTTATCTGATGCGCCAGCATACGAAGCAAATTCTTTAAAGGGAAATAGTCCACAACTTAAGCCTTGTTCATTAATGCCATCAATTACATGCGAAACAGGGGATGCCCCATCGGCGGCTACAAAACCGTATTTTACCGTCCACTGCAAACCATGGGGCTGACTTGTATAGCGATATCCACGAGGGACGGCAGTAATGCGTGAATATATTTCTTTCACAAAATTAAATGATCGGGCGCGAATAAGCGTGTGGTCTTTTGCCTGGATCATAAATCCTGCACAGGCATATTGAGGTGCAAAATAGCATAAAAGAACGCCACTTATTGCTATTTTTAATAACATTCTTCTTACTAACATTTGCATGTAAACTCCCCTTCAAAATTATTTCAATTTCGAGGCAACATCTTGATACGTCATCGGCTTTTCTAATGGACAACTCAAAATCTTGTCACTATCAAACTTGATATGCTTCAAGTCGATAACACGAATATTCATATTATCGCGAGTGCGTAGGTAATAGCGCAAATTCGTAACATCTGTGAAGCTTTCCCATTGAGTATAGTCATATGCCGGCACCTTAAATAACGGTTTTTTAACAGTAAAAATGAAAAATTGATTCATCAGGCGAATACCTTGTAAAACTGCTTGATCTGCACCGGTTACTGGCTGGGCCCATTGTGAGAACAGGGCAACGCGCGTAAAGCGTATTGCGGGAATGAGATCACAAGGAGATTGTTTGCATGGACTTACATAATTTTGGAGATTAATCATTTGCCAATCAAAGGGTGGTTCGTTGGTCATGACTCCAATTGGGTCTTCAAATACTTTGAGCTTTTCATCAAGCGGTTCAATAACAATACTTCGGCCTGTTTTGTCGATTACGAAACAGTGAATTCCTATAACACCGCCCACAAAGCTATGGGAAATGAGAGGAATTTTAATATCATTTAGGTGTTGTATCACCTCATCAACGCTGGAAAATGAAGAAAGAATCCAGGTACCCAATTCCCATGGCGCTAATGCATTAAATTCTTCGTCTCTTGAGATTTTTGGATATGAAGCAAAATCTGCAAAATAAAGAAGTCCAATACTTAACCCTTTTTCATTGATACCATCAAGAGCCTGCGGCAAATCGAGCCCGTTAATAGCGACAAAGCCATATTTAACATTCCATTTTAAACCACTTCCCTTTTTGAATGCGGTACCAGCATAGGCATAGCCGCGGGGAACGGCAATGATTTTTGAACGCAGACTGAAAGGAAGTTCCATAGAACGAGCACGAACAAAAACGCCATCGGTTGAGTAAACCACAAACCCAGTACAGCCATACGTTGCGTAATGAACTCCAAAACTTACGATCGCAAGTAAAATTAATCGCCAAGACATATTTTTCCTTTTTTATGACCATTGAACCCCTATTGTCTGATTTATACCGTATTCTGGTTATCTAGGTTCTGTTGAGTTTTTAGCGTAACCATATCATAGCTCCTACAAATGCGAT
>CAYSPS010000043.1:0-2117 GCA_964432975.1 uncultured Pseudomonadota bacterium
TTATCGCATTTGTAGGAGCTATGATATGGTTACGCTAAAAACTCAACAGAACCTAATAGCACAAATAGTGCCCATATTCTTCTTACCATGATGTCCCCCTAAAAAAGACATTTTATAAGTGTGTCTGTTTTACCAAAAAACCAGCAAAAAGATAAAGGGCCTTTAGGCGCTCTTCTTTTTTATTGAAAATTCAAAAAATTAAGCGCGCTTGGCTTCTTGCCACCAAATATATGAAAACGACACCGCAATTGTTACCAGAGCAGCAAAAACAGCATTGGCAGCCCAAGCCTTTAATGTATTATTTCTATCATCAGCTTCAAATGCTATACCATAAAGAATCCCTCCAAGCCCGAACAGCCCGCCTCCTATTGCGGCTGACTTATAGGCCCTGCGCTCGCCTAGTGTCAAAGTCCGCATGGTATAAGAATAATGTGGTGCACACATTAAAAGCAGGGAAACTGCCGATAAAACAAGTTTCTTCAGCATCGAAAACTCCTCAATGAAAAATTAATACAACTAAATATTCCCATAATTTCGTTAAATAATCTCAGCACGCTTTGCATAATGGTATGCCAAGGTCAAGCCACATGCGGGAACACCAAGGTATATGAGTGTTACCAGAGCGGCTTCCACTTTTTTCTTCAAAGTAGGCATCGAGGCACCCATTCCTGACGCATATGGAATAATACCGAGTCCTAGCCAGCCCAAAGAAAAAATGGTAGCCGCACCGGCTGTAATCGAATCCAAAATGCGATCGCCTGTTTTGGCAGCATAAACATTTGGCGTAAAACATGGTAATGAAAAAAGGCATAAAAGAACAAATGTTTTCTTGAACATGACAACCTCCACAAAAATTAAGAAAACCCAATATAACATTATAGCTTTTTTGGAGAAAAAGTTCAACAAAAACTACGATTTTATCACAGTGATATAATAGCACACAAGACGCCTTAACTTAATTAACCAATTGACATTTAAATTAAAGTTGTCTATTATATTTTCCAATTATATCAATTTTAAATATCGAGCGGAGGCGCTTATGGATCTTAAGAGCTTATTCTGTATTTGCTTGTGCTCGCCAACATTTTGTATGATGCAACAATTTAGAAAGCCAACAGGGGAAGAGGTTGCACGAATGCTTAATCACGCGACAAAGCAATTTGCACGCAAAGCACGTGCAATTCAAATTTTAGGTCGTTGCAAGGCAATCGCAAAACCATCGGCATGTATGCTCGGCGACCTCGGCAGTGGCCTAGCCGGCCTTATGCTCCTCCATCCCCTTTACGCAGAAAGATTTTCGTTTTTAAAAGAGACTGCATTGGCTGGCGGAGCCCTTGTTTTCATCGTCTCTACGATTATGGGAATAAAAAAAGCGTATGCACACGCGGATAGTTATATCATTGACTATCTAAAAAGAAATCCTCATGACTTTATTGCAGCTATACGGGTGCAAGCTCTCCTAGAAAACAACCCACATTTTCGATTAAAAATTATGTATTGTGAAACTTTGTTTCTCACTGAACGCAGGCTCAAATCGCTGCGCAAAGAAACTATCAAAAAATTTAATTATCTTCTACAAGATCAAGCAATTAATACCACTCAATTATCAAAGCAAGCCCAAGAATTATTGAAGGAAGCAAGAAGAACCTATCCAAGCACAAAGTGCTTTATTTACCATCAAAAAAACGCATAACCGCGTTATTATAACTTTTACTTCGCCTGAAGGCGAGGGGCTTCAACCATCCCAGAAATGGACATAAAAAACATCACCCTCACCCTTTATTAATTGCTCAAAAAAAGTACACTAAAATGCGTTGGGAATATATTGTTATGACAACACATCTTAATCTCGCCCGCAAGCTACGCTCAAAACAATTTGATCAAATTATTGGTCAAGATATTGCCGTTGGCATACTCAAAAATTCACTTTATTTAGATAAAATTTTTCCTGTCTATCTTTTTTCTGGCCAACATGGGTGTGGAAAAACAACTACTGCACGTGTATTTGCTGCTGCAATAAACTGTCAGCAGCTGCCAGATTTTCAAAAAGCTCCGCAAGAAATTCTTGTGCCATGTGGCACGTGCGCGTCATGCACAGCACTTGCTGCAGGCAAGCA
>CAYSPS010000043.1:2130-3615 GCA_964432975.1 uncultured Pseudomonadota bacterium
CCGGATTTTATCGAAATGGATGCCGCGTCAAATACCGGCGTTGACAACGTACGCACGATTATTGAAGCGGCAAGTTTATTGCCACAATTGGGGCGCAAAAAAATTTATCTCATCGATGAAGCTCACATGCTCAGTAAAGCGGCATTTAATGCATTTTTAAAAATTTTAGAAGAACCACCTGCACACGTGTTTTTTATTTTAGCAACAACAGACGAACATAAAATTATCGATACCGTAAAATCGCGCTGCTTTCATTTAATTTTCAATGCCGTCGACCACAATGTTTTATGTACACATTTGCAACGTGTGTGCGAGCAAGAAAGAATAACTTACGAAACGCCAGCGCTTGAACTTATCATCAAAGAAACGCACGGCTCAGTACGTGATGCACTAAATTTAGTTGAACAAGTGGCGCTCAGCAAACAAACAGTCACTGCACCGCATGTGCGCGAATTGCTTGGACATATTTGCGAAGAACTGATTCATCAATTGTGTGTACATATCTTGCAGACAAAAGCCCCACGTGAATTGCTCGAGTTTTTACAGCACATTAATCTTGCACAATTTAACGCCGAACATGTGTGGCAGCGATTGTTACATCACACAAATGCAATGCTCTGGCTCAAACATGATGTCACGCCAACAGGATTTACCGGCGACATACAAGAAATCAAAAATCTTGTATCGACCATTCCTGCGAACACATTACATACACTTTTTCAAGAACTGTGCGAGCAAGAAGTTGTTTTTTTGCGCACTCTCAATAAGCCACTGTTTATTGAATATACCCTCATGCGCGCCTGGTATTGCATGCATGAAACACCTGCGCAAGAACACACGCAGGTCGAACAAAAAATTCCCCGCCAACCAATACCCACCCAACAGCACTCAGAGCCCATAGCAAAAACAGAAACAACCCAAGAACGTGCTTTTATGCCAAATGCACCAGAAGCATGGATTAAATTTGTGCAAGCAATTGATGCGCTCAATGAACCATTACTTGCATCATTGTTTAAACAAGCACATGTTCAATCACACACGGAAGATCTTATTGTCATTGCATTTATGCAACGGCTTATGCTCTTTCAAGATACAATCACAACGCTCCAACAAAAATGGCTCCCACTCTTGCAACAACACTTTGGACCGCAAGCGCATCTTGAAACACAATTTACCCTCACCGATCAGTCACCAACCATTTCCACCCCGGCAGACAAAATTGCGCCAACACCGACGCCCACCTCTTGCACGCCAATACGTAGTGCACGTCTGGACGTCTCAGACAAAAATCAATGGCCGCTCACACATAAACTTCTTGAAGAGTTTCCTGGCACGGTCAGTGAATGCACCGAGCAATCAAGTTAACTCGAAACACCTTTGAACTTCGCTTACCCGACACCAACAAATTTCCCCAACATGCTATACTTAATAATAACGCGAACTCGATCTAACGAGCAAGAAGAGATTGATCACAAAATAGCGCAA
>CAYSPS010000044.1:0-654 GCA_964432975.1 uncultured Pseudomonadota bacterium
CCATGATAACAACGGCATTGTCAACATCTGCAAAGTAAACATGAGGACCATAGCCAGCCTTTGAGGCAATTTGTGCCGTTGCTATTTCCTGCTTGCGTTCTTCATGCGATTTATGCATCAAAAAACGAGCAACATATTTTTTTGAATCAGAAATAACAGTGAAAATTTGTGCCCCAGAAAATCTTATTTGTGATCTTTGCGCAGTAACGTTTCCTGTAATTGATAACTTGTCCCTTGCCAATTTTGCCACATATTCTTCATCGAAGGGTAGTGCTTCACAAGAACAAAGAATCAGAAGAAAAAAAAAGAACCATATTTTATGATGACATTTATAAAGTAATCCTTTTAAGAGCATTTTCTGCCTCATGGTAGTTGGTAATTGCATCAAGCACTTGATCCAATAGTTGCTGGTTGTTGATATTTTTAATGGCTATGCATTTCATGCCAGCGGCCTTTGCGGCTTGAAAACCAATAGACGAATCTTCAAAAACAATGCATTCCTCTGGCTTGACCCTGAGCTGTTGTGCAGCATGTAAAAAAAGTGCAGGATCAGGCTTTGGCGCAGAATTAACATGGACCTGAGAATAGATGTGTTTACCAAAAAAACGCTGGAGCTGAAGTGTTTTGACAAGTACCGAAAGAGGCGCAAGTTCT
>CAYSPS010000044.1:664-2777 GCA_964432975.1 uncultured Pseudomonadota bacterium
AAAGAGCAAATGAACAATTTTCTATGCTCCATAGAATGAGTAAAATTAAAAAAAGATTTGATTTTATTAGCGCTGTCTTTTGAGCTTAGATTTGTAAGAGACTCAAGGAAGTCATAGTGCTCTTGCCTAAATGGTTGGGCTCCTAAATTGGTTAGGGCTTCAATTTTTGATTTTTGCCAAATCTCCTTCGTATGAATAATGGTGCCATCCATATCAAAAATAACAGCTTTCACTTTTGCCATTAATTCCATAATATTTTGCCCCCGCTTTTTCGTCAATATATTAAATATTTGAATATAATTTAATTCTAACATTTGCGTAAATAAATGCAAACGTAAGCCCAGAAAATCCTTTTCTGGGGGGTTTCGGTGGTAAGTTTACCTGAAATTGATAATTTATCCTTAAGTAATTTGTCGCATAAATGGAGGATTATTTCACATTCTAAAACCACCGTTAACCCACAGGCGCTGCCCAGTAATCCAGCGAGCTTGGTGTGATGCCATAAAAACAACCGCTTCAGCAATTTCATCTGGCATCCCAATGCGATTGAGTGGGATCATTGCCTTTAAACTTTTTTCAAACGGTTCATCAATCCATCCCGTTTGCACAGGACCGGGGCAAATAATGTTTACGCGAATGCCATATTTTCCAAGCTCTTGCGCTGCGCTACGTGAATAACTTTCAATAGCAAGCTTACTAGCGCCATACGAAACATCGCCAGGATATGGGCTATTTGCTCCATCGGTACTGATATTAATAATACTGCCGCCAGCTTCTTTTTTTGCTATAAATCTTTTGGCATATTCAGCCATAGCAAGTAACGTTGCGCGAGCATTAACCTGAAAGGGTAGGTCAAACCTTTGTGGTGTAGAAGCCAAAATGGTATCGTCAGCATCACATGTAGTTGTTAAGCCATCATCACCACGCGGCGCAGCAGTTGCCGCATTGTTGACTAAAACATGAACAGAGCCAAAGCTTTTTTCTGCTTGGTCAAAAAGCTTAACGATAAACAACGGGTCAGCAAGACTTCCTTCAAGCCCATCAACCTGAACACCATATTTTCGAATTTTATCTAAAACTACGCTGAGGGGAAGCGAGTTATAATGTTGGTATAACTCAGCCCCTGGCGTTGATGGAATGGTTTTTGATTTTAATGCCATTCCTCGATAGCCATGCAAAAAGAGTCTGGCTCCTTGCTTGGCAAAGCTTTCGGCAATAGCAGCGCCAATACCGCAAGGATTGTTGGCGCCAGTAATTAAAACGACTTTATCTTTTAACCCAAATAAATCCATACTCATTGTACATCCTCAGTTAATTCTATTGTGTCATCAACTCCAATATTTTGCAAAAATGTTACATCGTGCGATACCACAAGCAATGCACCCTTGTAACTTCGAAGTGCTCGCTCAATGCTTGCAATACTTTCCAAGTCCATGTTGTTTGTTGGCTCATCGAGCAAGATGAGTTGCGGTGGCGTATCACCCATTAAAACACAGGCCAACGCTGCACGCATCTTTTCTCCACCGCTCAAATTACCAACAAGTTTAAGGGCATCGTTGTGTGCAAAAAGAAATGCCGCCAAGCGCAATCGACAATCTGTTTCGAGCACATTCGGATTTAAATGTTTGAAGTTTTCACGTATTGTTTGATGAGGATCCAAAATGCTCAAAGATTGGTCGAGATAGGCACAATGCTCTACGCCGACCCTCACTCTGCCGCCTGTCGGTGTAAGTCGCCCCATGATTAATTTGAGTAATGTTGTTTTGCCGCTGCCATTCTTTCCTTCAATGGCAATGCGCTTTGGGCCAACCAATGTTATGTTAAAATCAGTTATTATTGGTGCATGTTCAGGGTAGGCAAATTCCAGGTGTTGAATATCAAGCACCAGTTTTGTGTTGTGGACTCTTGTGGCCTCAAGATCAAAATTAAGCAACTCCTTTTGCTCAAGTTTAGATTTTGCTGTAGCAAGTTTATGGCTTGCGGCTTCCAACTGTTTATCGGTTTTTGCCTCAAGCTTGCTTTTTGTTTTTTCTGCGTGATTTTTCATTGCGCCAAGTATTATTTTGGGTATTCCACCTTCCCGTCCCTTTTTTTTGCCCCTACTTGCTCTTTG
>CAYSPS010000045.1:0-2275 GCA_964432975.1 uncultured Pseudomonadota bacterium
ACTATGACATTTCTATATTGCTAAAACCTATGACATTTCTAAATTGCTTTGACACGCTATTTTTGCTGCAATAGCTTTTTTTGAAGTTATTATCACGATTTTTGATTTTCACTTTAATCTATTAGCATCAGCACAAATGTCTGGCACACACCTTGCACGTTACATCGGCGCCTATGGCAGTTCAGTCAACATCGTTGCACTGATGTGCTTACTCTTGGGAATTAGCAACATCACCCGCATACTTGGTGTTGGCGCCGCACTTTTGCTCATGCCCGTAATTTACGCACTCGCAATTATTGGTTTTGTTTCATTTGATAGCCTAAACTTTTTATTTGCGCTCATGGTCGGGTCAAAAGCAATTAACTATGCTCTGAGTGGCCCTGCAGTAAAACAACTTTATATTCCAACAACACCAGATGTGCGTTTCAAATCACAAGCCTGGATTGAAACGTTCGGTTCGCGCAGCGCCAAAGAAGCAGGTGAAATTTTTAATTGGACCATCAAGCCACTCCAAGCACGCTTGGGCGCAGTCGTTGGTCGTGCGCGACATATTATGTACAGTGCATATTTTGGATTTGCCGTCGTTGCTGTCTGGTTCTTTGTTGCATTCTATCTTGGCAAAACATATAAAAAGGCCATCGACGAAAAAAGAGTTGTTTGCTAAAAAATACTTCCCAGACATTATTGCGCGTAACATGTAAAACGCGGTATTTTATTAATACATATCGGCTTTTCACGTGGAGGGGGTATTATGTTTTTATCCATTACACGCATCATTTTTCGCCCAATATTTGGCACCTTTGAAACAGAAGAACTCAAAAAATTTTTACGCATGGGAGTGGCCTTCTCTTTTGTAATTGGCTCCTATTGGACCATGCGAATCCTCAAGAATGCACTTTTTTGCAGCCTCGTTGGCGCACATGCAATTCCATATGCAAAAACGCTTTCATTACTCTTTCTCATTCCTTTTTTAATGCTCTACACAAAATTAATCGATACGTGGAAATATGAAAAAACATTTTATACATTATCAAGCGCCTATACCATCATGCTCGCGCTGTTTGCTGCGCTCTTTGCGCTTCCCGGCGTTGCACGCACATCGAGCGATCTTGCATTTAATTACACTGGAATTGCTTTAATTGGCACACACATACTTGGATACGCGTGGTACGTTTTTGTTGAAAGCTATGCATCGCTCGTTATTACACTTTTTTGGGCCATAGCAACGAACACAACGCTCCCTGACTCTGCAAACCGGGGATTTCCGCTGATCGTTGCAATCGGACAAATTGGCGGCATCATCTGCCCGGTTGTTATCGGCGGCCTCCCATACAAACTTGGCATGGTTACCAACGCACTTTCGCTTGCTTTGTGCGCTCTTACCATTAGTGCTTCGATGTACTATCTCAAAAATTTTTTACACAAAACACCAAAAAATCTTCTCATACCATTTAAAGGATCCAACGAAAAAAAAGAAACCGCAAAACAACAAATCGGACCTTTTGAAGGCTTCAAATTAATAACCACACACCGATATCCCTTGGCAATTTTTGCGGTAATTTCATTTTTTGAGATTATCGTCACAATATTTGATATGCATTTTCAAATGGTCGCATCAGAACAAATGACTGGCACACAACTTGCGCGCTATATGGGAACATATGGAAGTTGGGTCAATATATTTACACTTCTTTTTCTGCTCATGGGCATTAGCAATATCACACGCATACTCGGTGTAAGTGCGGCACTCTTTATCATGCCCGCCATCTACTCACTGGCAATAGCAGGTTTTGTTTCTTACAACAGTTTAAACTTTTTATTTTTCCTCATGGTCAGCTCAAAAGCACTCAATTATGCACTGAGTGGACCAGCTGAAAAACAATTATATATCCCAACCACACCGGCAGTCAGATTTAAGGCACAAGCATGGTTGGAGGCATTTGGTGCGCGTGGCGCCAAAGAAGCTGGATCAATTTTTAATATGTTTTTGTGTCCACTTCAAGCACACTGGGGTAAACTTGCTGGACGGGTACGACATATCATTTACAGCGCTTACCTTGGATCCACTCTCATAATTATTTGGTTTATTATCACTATTTATTTAGGCAAAACATATCAAAAAGCTGTTGATACAAAAAAAGTAATCTGCTAAAAAAATGTGTACTAACATCATAAAAAATTATTTTAAAACATATACCCTTTGCGCCACATCAGAATTTGTGCTGCCGTGCGAAATTGCCCATGATCAGCTGCAAGCTTGAGTGCATCTTTCTCT
>CAYSPS010000046.1:0-2248 GCA_964432975.1 uncultured Pseudomonadota bacterium
TATCGAGTTGTTGTAAGGTCGGTAAAAATATTTTGATTGACAATCTTATGCTCGCCGGCTAAAGTCAAAACATGAATGTTATGGTATGTCGAATATAAAGGTGTTAACGATGGCTAGCCTATCTCTTTTTTCAACATGTACATGTTTATGCTGTGGAACGGGTGATTGTCGCGTTAACAACTATTTCTTTTGGTGCAATTTCGCCAATATTTTTAAACATCATTATATGCAGATGGCTGGGGTTGCCCGAAGAAAAACACCATAATATAACAATAAAAACGAATAAAAGTGCAAGCCCTAGCGATAAAAAGCTGGGGCTTTTTTGTTGGTTATTAAGAGAAAGGCCTTTTTTATGCTGGTAAGTTATAAAGATCCGAGAACGTTTGCAGAACGCTATGTATCGTTGTTGGATACTAAAGAAACTGAGCATGCGATTCATGTCATCAAACAAAATTTTCAGGAAGCGTTGGCGCAAGAATTAAATCTTTTGCGCGTGACGGCGCCTTTATTTGTTAAGGTCGGTACTGGCCTTAATGATGACATGCATGGCATTGATCGACCAATTTCTTTTACGATCAAGGCTGATGGTGAAGCGCAATCGGTGATTGTGTATTCATTGGCCAAATGGAAGCGCATGGCGCTTGCAAAATATGGTATGAAGCCGGGACAAGGGCTCTATACGGAAATGAATGCCATTCGAGCGGACGAGCAGCTTGACGAGACGCATTCATTGTGTGTTGATCAATGGGATTGGGAATTGGCGATAACGCCTTATGAACGCAATGTGGATTTTTTGAAAGATACGGTCAAAAAAGTCTACAACGTTATTCGTGATGTAGAGCATGCCGTGGAACGTTGTTATCCCATGATTATTGCGCAATTGCCGCAAGATATCACATTTGTGCACGCGGAAGAGCTGGAGCTTATGTTTCCTTCGCTGACGCCCAAAGAGCGGGAACATGAGATTTGCAAAAAATATGGTGCCGTTTTTGTGATTGGTATTGGTGGCGCATTAAAAAATGGCATGCCGCATGATAAACGTGCATCTGATTACGATGATTGGTCGACGCCAACATGCAATGGTTATCAGGGTTTAAACGGTGATATTTTAGTATGGAATCCATTGCTGAAAACCTCGCTTGAGTTGTCATCAATGGGAATTCGTGTTGATAAGATTGCACTTGAACGACAGCTTGCATTGCGTGGCCATGAGGATCGTAAAAACTTGCTGTTTCATCGCATGGTGTTAGACGATGAGTTGCCGCTCTCAATTGGCGGTGGTATTGGGCAATCGCGCTTGTGTATGCACTATCTGCGCAAGGCACACATTGGGCAGGTGCAATCAAGTGTTTGGCCTGATGCTATGATTGCCGCGTGTGCAGAAAAAGGGATACAATTACTCTGAGGTTGGGCTCAGCTGTTTGATAAAGACGGTTTGAGCGTCAGCATTGATGAGCCGCAAAACACCTTCGTGTGAAAGCGTAGCAATAGTATTGCCATCGGGGGAGAGCGCTATACTATTGAATTGGATATCAAAATGGAAATTATCACCTCGTTGTTCTTCGATAACATTTTTTAACCTGTTCGGTGATAATTGTTCAACAAAGTTGTATTCGATATAGTGTTTGACCGTTTGTGTTTTTAGATCGAAAATAATCATGCCATAGTTTGTTGATTTTCTGTAATCTTGGGGGATTCTTGATAAGATACAAAGATACCTATTATTTTCTGAAAAAGTTGCATCGGTTATCCATCCAAGAACAGGATAGTCTGCATCTTGCCCGAACGAGCAAAGAGGTGTTGGTAATATTTTATACGCATCTTTATCGAGGAAAAAAAGTCGACTTTCTGTTGTTGTTGCGATGTATGCCCATTGCCCATCGCCGCTCAATGTTGCTGTGCTTATATGTTGTGGGTGATGTGTATTCAATGCAAGTGGTAGTGAAAAATGACTGTGCGGATTCCAGAGCGCCACTAGTCCTTTGTGTGCTTTAATAAGGACAACACTTGCATCGTCAGCAACCTCTGCGCAACGAATTTCCTCTAGCATTGTTTCATCGGGTTCGAAGTTGATTTCTTTTTCTATATCTAAATCTGAAGAAAGCAAAGAAAGTTGCTGGAGCGTTTCATGAACCCATTGTCGTTCGGAAGTCGGATCATGGCGCGTTTGAGCATGTCTTTTGATGCTAAGGAACTGGTTGCCATGAGGCGCTAGCGTGAGGTTGGCGCAGTGGTTCCAGTGTGGCCA
>CAYSPS010000047.1:0-1534 GCA_964432975.1 uncultured Pseudomonadota bacterium
GATAACCCGAACGTATCTGAGATGTAGGTTACAAAGTCATACCTTCTTTCTAGCTGCCTTGTGATAAATGATTGCCATGTTGGTTCGAACACAAGCGATTTGGTATTGGCTGTTAAGGGGAAGTGGTAAAGTTTTTTAAGGAGATAGATTATGCTTATGCAAAAGAATGGAAGTGAATAACCGATGTTTTGGAAAAAAGCAAATTTTTTGCCTGTTCTAGTTGATTTATAGAACGGGATTGCAAGCAGGAGCCAGAAAGGAAATGCTATTGCTTGTTCATGTAGAAATGCGGTGAAAAAAAAGAGCATGCAGGCGATAAAATAGACGAGCCAGCTGCGTCGGTCAAAAAAATATTTAAGCAAGAAAATAATTGCAAGAAGATTGAATAGTTCTATTTGGTATGGTTGTGCGCTAATCCAGCCCAGCCAGTTCCATAGGCTTGGGTGAAAACCAAAATAAGCGGCAGAGATAAAGGCAAGTGTTTGCGATGTAAAAAATGAGAATAGATGAAATAATAGTACGCATGAAAGAGCATGTATTGTTATTGTTGCCAAAAAATAACCATAGAAGCTTGTTTTACATAAAAAGTATTGTAATGCAAAGTAAACAAAGGACATTGGCCGATAGGCTCCGCAGAAAAAAGATTGTTCTTGTGCTGGTGCATTTGATGGGGTATATAAAACTCCCATGGTTTTTTCTTCTAAAAAAAAATTGAGAAAATCTTGCCACGATGTAGTTATGCTGTGCCATAGGTTGCCACAATCATCACTTTTAAACCCCCAATCAGTAAAGGGTAGGCCGAGTATGCAGAATACGAGGAGGAAGAGGAGAGTGGGCAAGTATAATTTTTTCATGTGCACGCTCTTGTTATTTTCTCCACTGTCATGCCGGCCTTCGCAAGCAACTCTTTGCGTGGTCCCGCTTCATGAAAATAAAAATCGTTAATACCAAATATTTTAAAGGTGATATGGCGATTAAAATGTTGGCTGATTAACGAAGCGACGATGGTGCCGAGACCGCCAATGACATTGTGTTCTTCGATTGTGAATACCGCGCGAAGAGTTTTGTTCTTTGCTAAAAGATAGTCATGATCAAATGGCTTGACAGTATGAACGCTTGCAAGCCCGCAGGCAATGTTTTGACTTAGCAATGCTTGTTGTACTTGATGGGCAAGGTCAAGCGCATTGCTGGTCGCAAGAATGAGTCTTTCCTCATTTGGTATGATTTCTAGAATTTTGCCCAGTTGTAATTTGGTATGTTCAGGATATGGCACGAGTTCGTCATTGTTGGCGATGCGTAAATAGCCTGGACCTGGTATCTCAAAAAACTCTTGCATGAGCGCTGAAGCTTCATATTTGCTGCCAGGCGCAAGAATGGTCATGTTGGGTAAAACATTCATGAGGGCAATATCTTCGATGGCGTGATGCGTGAGTCCTGCCGATCCATAGCTGAGACCGCCGCCGACGCCGATGAGTTTTACGGGTAAATTTTGATAGCAGATATTATTGCGTACTTGCTCAAAACAGCGCATGGT
>CAYSPS010000047.1:1634-2179 GCA_964432975.1 uncultured Pseudomonadota bacterium
TGGCCGGTCATGGCAAGCCCCGCAGCCAATCCGATCATATTTTGTTCGGCGATGCCGGCATTGATAAATCGGGTGGGAAATTTTTGTGCAAAGGGCTCAAGCACTGAAAAGCCAAGATCGCCGGTGATAAGATAGATCGAAGGATCTTTTTCTGCGAATTCGATGAGTTTGTTTATGAAGATCGTGCGCATGGATTCTCCAGTTCTTTGATGGCTTGTTCGTATTGTTCTTGGTTGCATGATTTGTAGTGCCACTCGAGTTTATCTTCGGCGAATGACAAGCCTTTACCTTTTATCGTGTTGGCGATGATGACTGTTGGGCTATTTATGGCTGGTGTGGTTAGTGCGTGATAAATGTGGTGAAAATCGTGCCCATCAATTGTTGTGGCGGTGCAACCAAAGGCTCGGAATTTTTCCTCGAGGTTGCCGGTCATGATATCTTGTGTGCGATCAAAACCCTGCAGTTTGTTGCTATCTATGATAACGAATAAGTTATTAAGTTTGTGGCGTGAGGCGAGGGTGACTGCTTCCCAGATCGAACCCTCC
>CAYSPS010000048.1:0-1688 GCA_964432975.1 uncultured Pseudomonadota bacterium
CAAGTTGCCCATGTCACTGAGTTCTTTAGAGGTTAAAATTATCAATCTCTTGCAAGCTATTTTGAGACGCGGTCGCGTGTATATGGTTGCGCGATTTGCAGAAGATAGCGAAGTCTTTGAAAACGTAAGTCCTTCATTAAAAGTTATTGAACAATATGTTGCTGCTGTATCATTGATTAAAGAAAAATTTAATGTAGCCGGTGAGCTTACCATTCCCGATGTTTTAGGGTTGCCTAATGTTTTTGAGTTGGGCAAAAGTGAATTGACCGAAGAAGAAGAGAAAGAGATTTTCGCGGGGATTTCAAAGGTTGCTGAGCAGGTAAATCACATGAGAGCACAAGAAGGTGCTCGGTTGCAACAAGATTTGGAAAAGCGTTTTTCCGTGTGTGCACAAAAAATTGCTGACATTAGCGTTTACTTTGAACAGGTTATGCGTGATCAAAAAGAATTAGTTGATAAACAGCTTGCGCTTTCTCAAGGGGGCGATGAGCAGGCTAAGTTACAACTCGAAGAACTTTATTCGACGCTTAACAAAATGGATATTCATGAGGAAATTACTCGGTTCAACAGTCATCTGGCGAGTGTGCGGGATCTTTTGAAGGATGCCAAGCATGCGGACAAAGGAAAGCGACTTGATTTTATTCTACAGGAGCTATTACGTGAGGTGAATACCCTGATGGCAAAGTGTGCGCATTTTACGATTAGTTCGCTTTCTGTTGATATAAAAGTTGAGCTTGAAAAAGCTCGCGAACAAATTCAGAACATTGTGTAATTATGCAACAACTTGTTCCGCCTCACATCTTGGCGTCTGCCGATAAAGTTCTTTTTATTACTCATTTTGCCATCGGTGATTTCACCTATTGGCAAAATTATTTTGTTGCATTTGCCCAACAATATCCTCATCTGAAAATTGATATTTGGGTTGATGAAGTTCGACGAACGCGTTGCTTTTGGCGTTGGAAAGCGTTAAAAAAATATGCTTTATATGATTGGCTTGAAGCTTGCCCCTGGGTGAATATGGTCTATCGAGAAACCTATTCTCCTCGAGCATTGAAAAGGACCATTAAATATGCGCGTGCCCAACAATATCCCCTTGTTATTTCTTTGGCAACATTGCGGTCGCATGAATATGTTAACCTTGCCCGGAAAGTGAGTCCTCGTGGTTTTATTGCTGGTTTAACGAGTAAGCCAAAGTTTTTTCAGATTGGGCGGAAGTTGGCTTTTAAAAAATTGAATGTTGGGGTGTCGTTCAATTATTTGAGCGATTTTTTAATGTCGTGGTTGATCATCAAGCCCGAGCGCCATTTGTTCAAATCCCTCGCAAATGGATAAGTTTTGCAAAATTGCGTTTTCTCAAGTGGGGTATTGATAAAAAAAACAAGGAATTTGGGCGAGTTATTTTTATTAATGCTTTTGCTAAAACACCTAAACGCGATTGGCCATTGTCCCGTGTTTTAGAGTTAATTACCATTCTTAAGCAGCGTGATCAGTGGCATGATGTGAGCTTTATTATTAATGTGATGCCTGAAGATCTTAAGCGTGTTCGTGCTTATTTTAATGACCATTCGGTAAATGATTTGTTTCTTTTTTCGGCAGACCATAATTTTTTTCAATTGCCAGCGATCGTTTCGATTTGCGATGTGGTAGTTTCGGTGGAAACTGCGGTGATGCATTTGGCAAGTGCACTC